>JBDSBG010000066.1:0-6189 GCA_039921685.1 Ferruginibacter sp. | reverse complement strand
CGTTATAATGTTTATTTTGGTTTGCCGGACTTTGGAAAAGTTTAAAAGTTGATAAAGCAAATGAAGTTAATAAAGTAAATATTCCGTCATTAGAGTTATTACTTTATATACGTTTTAAGCTGTATTTACTCTCCTAAGTGAGCGCAATATCCAACACCTGCTGCATGGTTTTTACATAATGGAATTTAATGCCACTGATGAATTGTGGATTTATTTCAGAAACATCTTTTTCATTTTGCCAGCACATGATGATCTCTTTGATGCCCGAGCGTTTTGCAGCCAGTACTTTTTCTTTTATTCCTCCCACGGGCAACACTTGTCCTCTCAGTGTAATTTCACCGGTCATGGCGAGGTAAGGCTTTATCTTTCTTCCCGAGTACGCACTTGCAAGGGCAGTCATCATGGTGATACCGGCGCTGGGCCCATCTTTGGGAGTGGCGCCTTCCGGTATATGAATATGTGCATCTTTTTTATTGAATTGCTCCGCTGTAATGCCCAGTTTTTTACCGTTTGCTTCAAGCCAGGTAAAAGCCGTGCTGGCGCTTTCTTTCATTACGTTGCCAAGGTTACCCGTTAGTTTCAATTCACCCTTTCCATCACTGAGCTGGGTTTCTATGAATAAAATATCACCCCCAACATAGGTCCATGCCAGTCCCACAGCAACGCCGGCCATGTTGGCCATCTTATACAATTCATTACTGTATCTTGGTTTGCCCAATATTTTTTCTACATCATTATTGGTAATGGTTGCTTTTAACTTTCCTTTCATTACAAGTTCTTTTGCCTGGAACCTCATGATGCTGGCCAATTGACGATCAAGTTCCCGCACCCCGCTTTCTCTTGTATAATCTGCAATTATTTTTTCGAGAACCTGGTCGTTCATCTTAAAGCTCGCAGGTTTCAACCCATGCATTTCTTTTTGCTTGGGCATGAGATGCCTTTTTGCGATCTCAATTTTTTCTTCAATGGCATAACCACTCAGGTCAATGATCTCCAGCCTGTCTCTTAATGCCGGTTGTATGTTGCTAAGGTTGTTGGCAGTCGCAATAAATAAAACTTTGCTCAGGTCGTATTCAAGCTCAAGATAATTATCGTAAAAGGTATTATTTTGTTCGGGGTCCAATACTTCCAGCAATGCGGATGATGGATCGCCCCGCTGGTCATTTCCAACCTTGTCTATTTCATCAAGTATCATTACAGGATTACTTGATTTTATTTTTCGGATAGACTGTATGATCCTCCCGGGCATTGCACCGATATATGTTTTGCGGTGGCCACGTATCTCGCTTTCATCATGAAGCCCGCCAAGGCTCACCCTAACATATTTCCTGCTGATGGCAGCGGCAATGCTTTTACCAAGGCTTGTTTTTCCAATTCCAGGAGGGCCGATGAAACAAAGGATCGGGCTCTTCATATCGCCTTTCAGTTTTAAAACGGCCAGGTACTCTAATATGCGTTCTTTGATCTTGTTCATCCCATAATGATCATGATCAAGGATCTTTTTTGCTTTTTTCAGATCATAAGAATCTTCGGTATAATCTTCCCATGGCAGGTCCAGCAACAAGTCCAGGTGATTGTACACAACGGAATAATCGGGTGTAGAAGGATGCATCCGTTCCAGTTTCTCTGCGCCTTTGGTAAACATTTCCTTCGCGGCAAGCGGCCATTTTTTTGTATCGGCCTTCTTCTGCATCTCCTTTACTTCTGCAACATTCTCGCCTCCCAGTTCGTCCTTGATGGCTTTCATTTGTTGTTGCAAAAAATAATCACGTTGCTGCTTGTCGAGTTCTGCACGCGTTTTATTGGTGACCTTATTTTTTAATTCTGCATACTGAAGTTCTGTATGCATGAGGTTCATCAATAATTCGGCACGTGCTTTCAGGTTGCTGATCTCAAGTAGTTTTTGTTTTTGCTTGATATCACTGTTTAAATTACTGCTTACAAAATGTATGAGGAAAGAAGGATTTTCAATATTTTTTAAAATGATGGCGGCCTCGCTTGGTAAATTAGGAGAAAGCCCAACAATTTGTCCAGCCAGGTCTTTGATACTTCCAACCATGGCATTAAAATCCGCATCGCCGGTCAGGTTATCTTCATCCAGTGTTTTAATGATGGCTTTGAAATAAGGATCATCAGATGTGATCTCTTCAATTTTAAATCTTTTACGTCCCTGGATGATGATCGTTGTGCCTCCATCGGGCATTTTGATCATTTTTACTATTTTGGCTACAGTGCCAATATCTTCGAGGTCGCTTACGGTGGGTTCTTCAACGCTACTGTCTTTTTGGGCCACTACGCCTACCAATTTGTCAGCCTTATATGCATCTGCCACCGCTTTTATGCTCTTGTCACGCCCTACTGTGATTGGAATAACTACCCCCGGGAAAAGTACGGTATTTCGTAAAGGTAATATTGGAAGTACCCCTGGAATAGGCACTGCATCTGCGTTTGCTTCATCTTCTTCATTAAGCGGGATGATCGGCATAAACTCCATTTCCTCCTCAGTGCCCTGCAAATATTTGTTTTTACTCATGTGTGATTGTTAGAAAGTCAATATGACAAAATTAGTTAGTTAATCGGTTAATTTTCAATGGAAGTTGTATTAGTCAACTATAATGCCGAAAGAGCTTATGGTATGATCGTTTAAAAGTTTTACGGTTAACGTTGAAAAAGGAGAATTATTTAAAGCAGTTCGTCTTAATCAATTTATAGCTTAAAGGTTAAACGGTTATTTTTGCGCAATCATGGACATCAACTGTACAGAAACCGAATTATTTATCTTCAACCAGATCGCAAAAGCTGCTGCAAGCTTAGAAATAGATTGCTATGTGATTGGTGGTTTTGTAAGAGATAAAATATTGGGTAGGGAAACCAAAGACATGGATATTGTTTGTATTGGAGACGGGATAGCGCTGGCACACAAGGCCGCTGAACAATTTGAGATTGTACCACACGTGAATTTTTTTAAGAATTTTGGAACTGCCCAAATAAACATTTTTCTTTCGGCTGAAAACAAAAAAGAATTACAACAATTAGAGACTATTAATACTGCGGTTCCATCCCCTTCGGGGAAGCCCGCCCGGATGAGTCGTTCGGACGGGGGCTGGGACGGGTCCATCGAGTTCGTTGGCGCCCGAAAAGAAAGTTACAACTACGACAGCCGCAAGCCTGCTGTTGAAGCAGGATCCCTGGAAGATGACCAAAACCGCCGCGACTTTACAATCAATGCACTTGCCATCAGCCTCAATAAAAGCGATTATGGTACACTGTTAGATCCGTTTGATGGGTTGAAAGATATTAAGAACAAGATCATTAAGACACCGCTTGCGCCTGCTGAAACATTCAGTGACGACCCGTTAAGGATGATGCGTGCTATTCGATTTGCTTCCCAGCTTGAATTTGATATTGAAGCAAATACACTCGAAGCCATCAGGCAAAATGTGGACCGCATAAAGATCGTAAGCAGGGAACGCATTGCAGATGAATTGAATAAGATATTGCTTTGTATACGCCCTTCAGTAGGGTTCAACCTCTTGTACACAACCGGGTTGCTCCAGCTTATTTTTCCTCAGATGACGGCGCTTGCTGGTGCAAAATATATTGATGGCAAGGGGCATAAAGACAATTTTTATCATACCCTGCAGGTGGTTGATAATATTTCTCAACACACGAATGATCTCTGGCTTCGGTGGGCAGCGGTATTGCATGACATTGCCAAACCCGCCACAAAGAAATTTGAAGAAGGCCACGGCTGGACCTTTCATGGACATGAGGTTGTGGGTGGGAGGATGGTGCCGAAAATATTTGCACAATTGAAATTACCTCAGAATGAAAAAATGAAGTTTGTGCGAAAGATGGTGGAAATGCACCTTCGGCCAATCAGCCTTACAAAAGAGAATATAACGGATGCCGCTATACGAAGATTGATATTTGATGCAGGAGAAGACCTTGAATCACTGATGATGTTGTGCAATGCAGATATCACTTCTAAGAACAAACAAAAAGTAAAACGGTTCATGGAAAATTTTGAGTTGGTGCTAAAGCGTTGCGCAGAAGTGGAAGAAAAAGACCATATCCGCAACTGGCAACCGCCGATAACTGGGGAAATGATCATGGCGCAATTTAACCTCCCCCCCGGCCGTATGGTAGGAGATATTAAAAATGCAATCCGTGAAGCGATACTGGATGGTAATATCCCAAATGAGTATGAGGCGGCGCATAAGTATATGATGGGGAAAGCGGCGGAATTGGGGGTAAATAAAGTTGACTAAGTTAATAATGTTGAAATAGTTAATAAAGGATAGATCCTTTATCAACTTTATTAACTAACTCAACCTTTCAACCTTTTCCAAAAATTCCCTATTTTTACCGCATGGCAATACTTAAATTCAGGATCTACTGGGAAGATGATGAGAGCATTTACCGCGATGTAGTTATCAGGCATTCACAAACTTTTTATGACCTGCACCTTGCGATCTTAAAAAGCTATGAGTTTGACAGCAAACACAAGGCTACTTTTTATCGTAGCAATGATAGTTGGCAACGCGGCCGTGAGATATCGCTTGAAAAATATGATAAGGTTTATAAAGCTGATCCGCTCCTTATGAGTGAGGTGAATATTGGCAGTGAGATAAAAGATCCCAACCAGAAATTCGTGTATGAATATGACTTTAATAAGAACTGGCATTTTATGGTTGAACTTATTAATGTTGATAAGGAAGAAAACAAAAAACTTGTTTATCCCTGCTGTATTCGTACAGAGGGAATCGCTCCTTCACAATATGGCACCAAGGGGCTCATTGATAGCCGTCTTGCAGAAATGGAAGAAAAATACGACCTGCAGCCCGATGCCATGAAAGAAGGCTATGGCGAAGAAGGTGAAGATGGTACAGAGGCTGAAGCAGAGGAGGGTGAAGACGATGTGGTTGCTGATGAATCGAACGATGGATTTTAATTCAATTTTACAATTGATAATGGACAATTGACAATGGAGCAGTCGATAAGGGAACTGATCATTATCAATTGTCCATTTTTTAATAATCAATTATCAATTATCCTTTTGTCAATTGTTACGGGTTCTTTACAAACTCAAACACAATGAAAAAAACATGCATCATTGTTACTGGCCCCACGGCTGTTGGTAAAACCCCCATAGCTATTGCGATAGCCCAACATTTTTCAACAAAGATCATTTCTGCAGATAGCCGCCAATGTTACAAAGAGCTGAATATTGGCGTTGCTAAACCATCTCCCGAAGAGTTAAAGTCAGTTCATCATTATTTTATTGATAACCTTTCTGTGCATGAAGATTTTTCTGCAGCAAATTTTGAATCATATGCATTGAAGGCAGTCAACGAGATTTTTTTGGAGAATGATATTGCTGTCATGGTTGGAGGAACGGGACTTTATATAAAAGCTTTTTCTGACGGCCTTGATGAGATTCCTGCTGTTGACGAACTAATTCGAAAAGGCATCATAAAAAATTATGAAGAAAATGGCATGGCTTTTTTGGAGGAAGCAATTAAAATAAATGATCCTTCATTTTATAAAACGGGCGAGATGCAAAATCCCCAACGAATGATCAGGGCGCTGGAAGTTCAACTGTCAACGGGAAGATCCATTACAACATTTCAATCTAAAATAAAAAAGCAACGCGATTTTAATATTATAAAAATCGGCCTCGAACTTCCAAGAACAATTTTATATCAAAGGATCAATGAAAGGGTTGATAAAATGATTGATGCAGGTCTTGTAAATGAAGCAACAGATTTATTTCCTTATAAAAAACTGAATGCATTGCAAACCGTAGGCTATAGGGAGCTCTTTGATTATTTTGATAATAAGACTAGTTTGCAAAGAGCAATCGAACTGGTAAAACAAAACACAAGGCATTATGCTAAAAGGCAAATGACCTGGTTTAAAAAAGATGAAGCTATAGCATGGTGCCCGCATGAAAAAGAAGAGGTGCTGAGGATCATTAATGAAAAAATGTAGCATTTTTTTAATGATCAATATTCAATGTAGGATTAGGTAGAATAAGCGCAAACTGAAGTCAGCCTTAGGTTTCGAATGTAATAAAGTTCGAATTCTATCAGTACCTGCATAAGGCGCATCTTTCCGTCGGGTTGCGACGTAGTCGCAATTGAAAAAATGCGCAGCATATTTTTTCAAACGGCGGAAAGCAGCGCC
>JBDSBG010000065.1:0-4070 GCA_039921685.1 Ferruginibacter sp. | reverse complement strand
AACGTTCATGGCAACAAATATTTCATTGCAGTCCTTCATTTGCATGGCTTTGGAATTTTCAACAAAAATAACAAGATGATCAGGAATGGGCCGATCAAAGAACTTGCCTTCAATCGCCATTTTCTGTGTCAAAGCTTAATCAGCTTCGCTTGGCTGTAAATTTCCAGATAATGATAATTGTGCCAAAGAATAACCGAATAGTCATGTACTTTTAAAGCAGCTCAAAATATCTCTTAGATCAGATATGGTACCATACATTATATTAGCTGAAAGACTTGAGGATGAGATAAAAATCCTTAAGTCAGTAATCATCAGCATGAACATTCTTTGCTGACTTCAATTTGGTGACCTCTTCCTCAATCAACCGCTTCACCTCCATCTTCACCTGGTAGTAATTATCCATCACCTGTTGTTGAGTAACGATATTAATAACAGGAATATCTTTGTACCCGCTTATTTCCTCATTCAGCTTTTTAGCATCATTAATAATCTCGGCATGAAACATTTTTAGTTTTATTTTCTCCTCGGGATTATCTGCAACCAGGCCTACAAATTCTCCGGAAGAAAGAGCCGCTATTTTAGACGCCGGTATGGCGCTATCCAATTGTTTGGAGTGGCTGATAGAAGTATCGGTGCGGTTTACGGAAACACTTTGCCTGTCCTGCATTATTTTTCCGAAACGTTCTGATAGCAGCTTGGAAGTTTCTCCCATCACCTGGCCGCTGATGATATTGCCGGTAATATTTACGATTACATCTGCCTGCTCTTTTCCGTAATCCTTTTTCAACTGGCTAAAATCCTGCATGGCCAATGTGGTGGCAACTTTATTGCTTCTTGCGGTGGCAATCAGGCTGTCCATATTATTGAAATAAATGGTTGGAAATTCATCAAAAACCAAACTGCATTTTTGCATTCCTTTTTTATTTACCTGTCGAACTAATCTGGAAATGTAAAGAGATAGCACTGCTCCGTAAATTTGTTGCTTCTCCGGGTTGTTACCTACGCAAACTATTTTTGGATGCGTTGGGTTATTAATGTCCAGTGTAAAATCATTGCCGGATAGTACCCAATACAATTGCGGTGAGGCCAAACGAGCCATACCAATTTTTGCAGAAGCCACCTGCCCTTCCAACTGTTCCATCGCATTATTTTGATAGGCCGTTACAAATGGGTTCACCAATACCTCTATTTCGGGTTGCGTATTCAATACAGGAAATAATTCGTCATACTGGGCCTGCATTAGTTCTATCACATGTGGCAGCGTGCAGTATTTTCCATTGGCGTATTTCTTTAAAAACCAAATAATAGCCGTCACAAAATTGATAGGTGATTCCACAAAGAAATCTCCCTGCTTATTGATCCATTCCCTGTTCAAACCTAAAAGTATTGTCCTTGCAGATTCTGTTGCATCGGTTATATCATTCATAGAGGATGGATCTAAAGGGTTGCACCGGTGTGATACAGATAGGTTATCGAAATTGATTACATAGAAAGAAGGCTTAACCGAATAACGATCCATATTTTGCTGCAGCCAGTTATAAACTATTTTTGAGAGATCATCGTATTTAAAGTCGTACACAAACATTGCAAAACCCTTTTCAATATGTTGCTTAATTACATGCTGTATTACAAACCAACTCTTGCCCGCACCCGGGCTACCTATAACCAATAATCCCCTGAATGGATTAATGATATTGATCCAGCTTTTTCTTACCCTGTTTTTTAAATTATACCTTGCTGGGAGGTTAATAGAATATTCATTGGATAAAATTCTTTCTTCCTGTGGAAAGGTTTCATTAAGGGAATTGAAAATATCATTCGACAAATTCAATTTGATTAAGCGGCTGAGTAAGTTACCGCCTGCCAGTATCAATAGAAAACCGATCCCGCTTACGCTCATGTAAATTATGGCAACCACTTCCAGCGTGTATTTCAGTTTCAATAATACACTACCTCCAAAGAACAGCAACAAGCCAATTAGTAAATAAGCTGTAATCGTTTTGCGGTTTATTTTTTCGTCCTTTTTCCCTTGTGCTCCCATTAATGAGATGAGCAATAATCCAATGGCTAAATATTTGGAAGTAAATTGACTGTTAAATATACCAGTGTGCATGATGTTTGTCATCAGCCTGTCAGTGATGGTGCTTTTAATTTCCCAATGCTTAAAAGCTGCATAGCAATAATAATAGAAATGCAACAGCAAAATAAATATGCTGGCAAATCTTGTAAGGTCAACTATTTTCCTTAGCCCCTGTTCGTTCTCCCCTGTGTGTGACATAACAATTGTTTTAAGATTTATAAATGATGGTATTTCTTCTTTTTCTTTTTCTTCTGTTTAAGCAAACTGTATGGCGTGTTATCGTATTGCTCTTTGGCAGAAAGAAGTATATCTAATAATCCTTCAGTCTTGATATCGGAAACAATAACTTTTTCCTGTTGTTTTTGCTGCCCAATTTGTTCCTGCATCGAACCATCAGAACTGGTGTCCTTTTTCTCATCGTTTGTTACGGACTTTTCATTACCTGTTTCCAGTCTGCTTTGCAAGGCAGCAGCACTGTAACCCTTACCTAAATCACTTCCATTAAAAACAACTTTGTTTTGATTGTCCACGAAAGTGATTCCATACAATCTGCCTTCTGCATTTTGTCGTAATAGTGTATAGATTTGTTTCTGTGACAATGCTGATACCAGGTCTTTCATACTTCCCACCGGGGTTTGCAGGCAATCTTCAATGGTATTTTTAGTTCTTTGTTTCAACGATTCTTTAACAGCTTCATTTGCCGTGAATTTCTTTTCCAAATTATCCAAGGTTGGCTTACAACTTATAGAACTTGCTTTTATGGGCACTCCCACCTTATTGCCATCTGCATCCAATATGCGATAAACCAATCCACGGTTCTTATAAATCCTTCCTTCTTCCTGCCCCCTGTCGGCCATAATATTGAATTGTTTTAAAGCAGCATTAAACTCTGGCAGGGAAGTAAACTTATATTGACTAAATACCGCACCTACCACATTGGAAATAGTCCGCTTTGTTTCAACTTTGCCATAGATAGCTTTCTCCACGACTACAGGCTTGATGCCAGGCTTCATTAATTGTTGCTGCCTTTCCGCTTTTACAAGCTGATATAATTGCTCAATTTCCTTCCTTGCCTTTTCCGATTGATTTCTGCCAATGTTGTGGGTGTTAATCCGGCTTCCATCTGCTTTAATTGTGGTGCTTACTATGTGTATGTGCGGATGCCCCGCATCTTCATGTTTGTAAACGAGGAACGGTTGCTGTCCAAAACCAATCTTATTTATATATACCTGGGCCACTTCTATCAACTTATCTTTTGATAATCTTTCCGACGGATCAAAATTGAGCGATACATGCAGTGTTTTTGTTGTAGCAATTTTGTTAAGCCGGTTATTCGTTTCAAAGCCACTTAGCTTCTGATAAAAATTCATTTTGGAGGCTTCATTCAAGTAGTTGCCGGCATATAAACATTCAGCACTCCCCTTCTGTACTTTCTTCTCATTGTAATTGAGTGCTGCTTCCACACTTTTTGGTATCGTTATTTTTGCAACCATTGTTCATAGAGTTGGTTCATTTTTAATTTTATTTCTTCTACCTTATTAACGACAGATTGATGCAATCCATCATAATGATTTACCCAGGCCCTGAACTCGGGTATTTTATCAAGAATGTGCAGTTTATGAACTACCTGGTTAAAATTGTTTCCGATTGCATGCAGTTCTTTTTTCAGTTCCAGCATTTCCTTTAAAAAATCATCGGCAGATTGGTTTCGGTAATTGATTAAAACCGGTTTTTGTAAAACCACTTCCCGCACATAACTGCTGAGGTTTCTTTCCGTACTTTTTTTTCTGAAAGCTTCCACCTGCTCGAATTCGGTGTCATTCATGCGGACTACAACCATTTTTTTCCTCACCTCTTTTTCACGCTTCTTCATAATTCCTTTTTTAATCATTATGATATTTATTCGATCTGCTTCAATGCCCCGAAGCGACTCCGGAGTGAAGGGCAAGATGACCCAAACGTATAACGTTTGTACATCTTGCCATGTGCA
>JBDSBG010000064.1:0-18701 GCA_039921685.1 Ferruginibacter sp. | reverse complement strand
ATCATGACCGTCTTGTTAAGATATGCATTAGTTCTTTGAAAATATTGCTGGATAAGGGTTTGAGAGCATCAGAAGTTCAAACGATTTGAATTGATTTGGATTTTATTTTTTATAATTAGCTGTAAATCATCTAATTATGAATCAAGGCAAATACGTTTTTGCTCAATTAATTGAGTTTTTGTCACACAATGATTTTATTTCTTGTGTATCAAAATATAATGGTAATTACAAGGTTAAAACTTTTACTTGTTGGCACCAGTTGCTTTACATGATTTTTGGTCAATTATCTAATCGTGATAGCTTAAGTGATTTAATTGTTTGTCTGCAGTCACAACAAAATAAATCATATCACCTTGGAATGGGTAAAGGAACATCAAAAGCAAATCTTGCAAAAGCAAATGAAAAAAGAGACTATCGAATCTATGAATCTTTTGCTTCTATTTTAGTTATAGAGGTCCAACGGTTAGCCATACCTGAACTTACTTTTAATTTGTCAATAGATGCACCGGTTTATGCAATAGATGCAACAGTAATAGATCTTTGTCTTAATATATTCTGGTGGGGTAAGTTTCGTAAACATAAAGCTGCTGTTAAATTGCATACGATTCTTGATGTCAAAACCAACATACCTACATTTATTTATATCACAAGTGGTGCCGTTCATGAAGTAAACTCCTTAGATCATTTACCTATCGAAGCGGGCAGCTATTACGTTATGGATAAGGCTTACATTGATTTTGAAAGATTGTATCGTATGCATCAATCCGGAGCTTTTTTTGTAACAAGAGCAAAAGAAAATTTTACTTTTATTCGCATATCTTCTCGTGAGGTTGATAAAAGTATAGGGCTTAGATGTGATCAAACTGTACGGCTTAAAAACTATAAAGTATCACTAACATACCCTGAAGTGATCAGGCGTGTGAAATATTACGATAAAGAAATTGAAATGGAATTTGTATTTATCACAAATAACTTTGAAATAAATGCAATTGATGTTGCTCGCTTATACAAATATCGATGGACTATTGAGCTTTTTTTTAAATGGATAAAACAACATCTAAAAGTAAAAACGTTTTGGGGGTATAGTTTTAATGCAGTCAAAACACAAATCTATATCGCAATGATTACTTACTTATTAGTGGCACTCGTAAAGAATCAATTGAAACTAAAGCAAACTCAATATGAAATCTTGCAAATTTTAAGTATTTCTTTATTGTGTAAAACACCTTTATTAGAATTGTTTTCAAACTCGTATCCGCAATATGTCAAAGAACAAGAAGATAGTCAGTTGAGTATCTTTGAATTATAACAAGACGCTAATGATGTAAGATTTAAGATGTTTTCAAGGACGAAAGTATTTTCTAACCAGAGTAAGTCGTTACAAATGGAAAAATATCTTAGATCTTATATCATACATTATTTAGTGTTTCGCATAATAAAGAAGCCGCCCCGCTTCACCAAAAACAAACTCTTTCCCATCTGCCTTATACGTACTGAATTCCCAAACATATTTATCAGTGATCACCAGGATATTTGCATTTCCATAAACGATCTTGCATGAATAGGATTCGGTGATATCGCTTTTATAGCATACTACGTGTCCCATTGCCGAGCCTATTGTATTTGAAGGAAAAATATCGAGTGATTTAATAACAACAGCATCAGAATCTACCGAACCGGCTATCGCCTGCCTGCGGTAAATAACCCACCTGCCCTGCATGTTCTTAGGATCAACATTAACAGGCTCATTCAGCATTTCTGTTGGTACCGTTAATTTTCCAAGAGATTCATAAAAGAACTTATCTTTTTTATTCATTTCTTTCAGGTAATCGCCATCATCCAATAATAACCTGTCTTTATCAACGGCACGGATAATATATTCATCACCAGCTGCCACGAGGTTGTAAGGAGGATCGATGTATGCATCCCCCTTCATTGTCATACGCATGCTCGTTGCATCTTTTATTTCTACCTTATTGCTGTCGTAAAACCGCATGAGTAATGTATCAGAGAATTCTACAGGCTGTTTTGATTTTATAGTGGTGCGTTTTACCTCCTGCCACTTTCCGGCTAATTGAGCAAAATTATAGAATGCCTTGTTTTGTGGGTTACCCATGTGCTGTATCGGCGGCATGCCTTTCCGGATAACTTTGTTGGGGTTTTGTGCAGAAGCATTGAGAACACAAATGCCTAATAATATCGATAAAACTAATTTGTGTTGCATAACTACAGGATTTGTATAAAAGTAGAACTTTTATTCAAATTTATGGTAGCCGGAGCCAGTAGAGCGTTTCAATGTCTTAAAATTTTCGAAATTAGAAAATTTAGCGGCTGTTTAACCGTTTATAATGCAGCGGCACCTCATTTTCGCCTGATATAAGTTATTTTTGTAAACGTAAAAAGCGCTAATTATGATCAAGACAGGAAACCCGGTTATCAGCATATATACTGAAATGACACCCAATCCCGAAACAATGAAATTTGTTGCAAACAAATTGTTGTATCCGGGTAAAAGCATAGATTTCCCAGATGAAGCTAGTGCAAAGCCCTCGTTGCTGGCGCAGGAATTATTTACCTTTCCATTTATAAAATCTGTTTTTATAGCAAGCAATTTTGTAACACTTACAAAAACCGGCGAGACGGAAGACTGGCAGGATATCATCCCTACCATCAAACAATTTTTAAAAGAATACCTGGAAGATGGTAAGCCCGTGGTGAATGAGGAAGAAGTTGCAACCATGAAATCAGAAAGCAGTAATGAAGTAAGCGCTGATGATGATGATGTTGTAAAACGTATCAAAGAATTGTTGGAAAACTATGTAAAACCTGCGGTTGAAATGGACGGCGGTGCAATACAATTTAAAAGTTACGAGCAAGGCAGGGTGAACCTGATGTTACAAGGTAGTTGCAGCGGTTGCCCTTCTTCGATGATCACTTTAAAAGCAGGCATAGAGGGTATGATGAAACGCATGATCCCAGAGGTTAAAGAGGTAGTTGCCGAAGCAGAATAATAAACTTTACAGGTCCGAATATCGGGACAAAGATTTTATATTAAATGAGCATCTCTTAGGTGCTCTTTTATTTTATATGCTCGCAGCACCAACTCTTCAGAGCAAAACCTGACAGTATAAAAAGAAAACCCAGCTAACGAAGATAACCTTGACAAGTGTTACAGCATTTACTGCCTGCCGAAACAATGCAAGGAATTATCTAAATGATCTTATTCTGTCAATTTTCTTTCAACTTTATTATCAAGTGCAGGAACAGTTTTCAAATAAGCATAGATCGCTTTTACTTCCTGGTCGGTTAAGTTTGAATATGGCTGCATAGGATAACGAAGTGCCGGGCTGCCATCGGGGCGCAGTCCTGATTTTACCGCAGCCACAAACTGGTCTTCTGTCCAAGTACCAATGCCATTCGTTTTGTGCATCGTGATATTCAGGCTGTAGATCTCTTTTCCTTCCATCGTGTACATCTTATTTCCACCACCAAAATAACCAGGCGATTTTTCAGGAACAAAATAATCGTTCTTCGCAAAGTCTTTTGAGTGACAGGCAAAACATTCATACTGGTATAATGCAATATACTTTCCCCATTTAACTGCATCGGTTGTATCAGGATCCGGAATGGCAGTAGTTGGATAGTCAAAAGGTTTCATAGCACCGATCGTTACTAAAAATTTAGTAAGAAAGGAAGGTTTGGATTTTACTGATGGAGTTGGGTCTGCTTTTACCCAATCATTATCCGAACGCAGAAAAGCGATGATGGAAAAAAGATCTTCATCAGAGATATGTATAAGCTTGGGCATATAGGGAGGAATGTACTGGCCATCAGGCTTCAACCCTGTACGAATTAAATAAATAAGGTCGCCATCGGTCCATTTGCCAATCCCGGCAATAGGGTGATTCGTAATATTTGCTGTAAAAATTTTTCCAAATTGAGGTGCTTCGCTTAATGCTCTTCCTGTAAATTTTTTTGTGTCATTATCGTAATGGCATCCGCGGCATAGCATGGAGGCAAGTTTTGTTCCCCGCTCAATTCTTGCAGGCGTTGATTCAACTTTTGTATCAATTTTTTTCACAGCATATTTTGGAATGTTTCGCATGGAGACATAAGAAGCAAATATCCCGGCAAAGACTATAAAGATGACAATGATGATGAGAAGAACCTTTAAAAACTTTTTCATTTTATTATATTGAAAGGTAAAACGAACCTGTTACGCGGCGACTAAAATAATAACCATCGAGGGAAAATGCAAGCGTTTATTTCCGGTTTTTCCATGCCCAGAAGATGAGGAGAGGCTGGAGAAAAACCAACCGCATCCATAAAGCCCATTGCGGCAGGCAAAAATCTTTTATACAAAACCCAACCTTTATCATATAGATATGAGCTGGTATAAAAGCGATCAACATACAAATAATTCCATAGCAGGCAAATTTTCTTGTTTGAGGTATCAATAATAAAACAGCCAAACTTATTTCCGCGATGCCACTACAAATATTTATGAATTCCGGGTTTGTAAAAAAAGGAGGGATGATTTTATAGTAGCCTTCTGGTTTATAAAAATGATTAATGCCCGCTGCCAAATAAAAAACACTCATTATCCCCAGGCTTAATTTCTTCATTAACTAAATATAGTAAAATCTGTAACGCCTCGGGTAAATGATCTCTGGCATATCATGTTAGTTGCTGAAGATGATGATCTACATTATAAAGAAATCCTCCACGCTTAAATGATACATCATACATTTGTCAGCAGGATGACAATAGCCGAAATTTATCAGCAATTTTTAACCGATCTCAACCTGACTACCTGGTATGAGTACCTGGCTGTATTTACAGGGATTGCCAGCGTATGGTATAGTAGTAGAGAAAATATTTTGGTTTATCCCGTTGGACTTGTGAATACGATCATTTATATCTACATAAGTGTTAAGGGCCATTTGCTTGGCGAAGCAACAGTGAATCTTTATTATACCATTATGAGCATTATTGGCTGGTATATGTGGTATAAAAAAGATGCTAAACAAAAAACCATACTTCACATAAGTTTTTCAAACGGTAAAGAATGGCTGCAACACATAACATTTTTTCTCTTCTTTTATGCCAGTATTTTTCTTGCACTTTCTTTTTTTAAAAAAGGATTTTTTCCGGGGATTATTCCATGGGCCGATGCATTTGCTTCCGCAACCGCTTTTACGGGCATGTGGCTGATGACAAAGAAAAAAGTTGAAAGCTGGTATTGGTGGATAGCAACCAATATTGCTTCTATTCCATTGTATTTTGTAAAACATTATGTCTTTACGAGCGTATACTATTTAATACTGCTGATCTTTGCATTTTGGGGATTGGCTGAATGGAAGAATAAAGTAAAGGGCAACGCTTCATTCAAAAAAAATACTACAAAGTAAGCAACAACAATTTTAAAAGAGTCATGAGTTATTGTAAAGCAATACCCAATATCAAGGAAGCCGATAGAGAACTGCATAAGATCTACCACGATCAATACTATGGCTTCCCAATTGAAGATGATGATGAATTGTTCTGCAGGCTGGTACTGGAGATAAACCAGGCAGGGCTTAGCTGGACAACCATTTTAAAAAAACAGGAAACTTTCCGGAAAGCTTATCACAATTTTAATATTAAAAAAGTAGCAGCATACAGGCAAAAAGATTTTGATCGCCTCATGAATAATGAAGGCATCATTCGAAACCGTTTAAAGATAAATGCGGCCATTGAAAATGCAAAAGCCATCATTTCATTGCAAAAGGAACACGGCTCCTTTAAAAAATGGATTGATAAAAATCATCCTTCGTCAAAAGAAGAATGGGTGAAGATCTTTAAAAGAACATTTCGCTTTACAGGTGGCGAGATCGTGAATGAGTTTTTAATGAGTACCGGCTACCTGCCAGGCGCACACGAAGAAACCTGTTCAGTTTATAAGAAAGTATTAAAGGCAAAGCCTGCCTGGAATAAAAAATCAAAATGATAAAAAAAATTGTTGTCATTGGCCCGGAATCTACCGGTAAAAGCATATTGTGTAAACAGCTGGCCGAACATTTCAAGACCGTCTGGGCTGAAGAGTATGCAAGAACATTTTTAGAAGGCAGGGGAGCTGCCTATGACTTTGATGACCTCTACGAAATTGCAAAAGGGCAAATTAAGAATGAAGAAGAAGCTGTCCTGAATGCACAACTTACAATTCAACCTCCTCAGCTTGTTTTCATTGATACGGATCTTTATGTTGTGAAAGTATGGAGCGAATTTGTGTACAATAAATGTGATAACCGCATTCTTACACAAATAGCAATCAGGAAGTATGATCTGTACTTGCTTTGTAACACAGATATTCCCTGGATAAAGGATTCTTTACGGGAATACCCGGATTTGGAGACAAGAAAAAAATTATTTGAATATTACAAGGATGCTATGCTGAACCAGCATGTTCCATGGATAGAAATAAAAGGAAAGGATGATGAAAGATTGCAGGCTGCAATTGAGGCGGTTGATAGTATTTTGAGCAGATAGCTTTCGTACACATTTAGTTTACCCATCTTATTCCTGGAAACAGGCCGCTGCATTTCGCTATCTTCACAGCAATGAAAAAATACTGGCCTTTCATTTTTTTGCCCTTTCTTTTTTTGCTTGCATTGGTAAATGCAGGGTTTATTCCTAGTGCAAAAAGCAATATTGCGGTTTCACAAGTTTCAGGGTCAACCGGCCTGTCAAATCACGATGTCAAGTATCCAGTTGCGGAAATCGAATATGCAGATGGTTCCAATACCGGCCAGTTTCATCCGGGTTTGCAAAGAGTGCCAGCTTTCTTCAGCAATCATGGGCTCGGAATACTATTTTGTACATCGTCCCCATTGGCTGTTCAGTTTTGCCCCATTGAACTTTTCGATAATCACAATCTTTCGCATAATTATCCATCTCATAATTCTTGGTGATACCTCCGTTTTCCATTTATTCCTCCTCGGGAAATAGCAGCATCATTATTTGATGTGATGCATTTGTCTAATAATCTTTAAATAATAATATTTATGTCTATAATGTTAATGGCGCTTGCCATGGTTGGTTTTATTGCGGTTATCATTTTCATTCTTATTGTTCATAAACGTGATCAAAAGGCGGAAACAGCACAGCGAAAAAATATTTCTTAGATTGGTACAGGATTTATATTAGTGTAGGTTAAAATAATTAGTCATGTTTATAGAACCCGGGAACATTTTATTGATTGGATCCTTTTTGTTACTGGTGAGTGTAATTGCGGGAAAAACGACTAACAAGCTTGGAATACCTACACTAATTTTCTTCTTAATTGTAGGTGTACTTGCAGGCTCCGAGGGAATTGGAGGAATTCATTTCGATGATGCTCATACTGCTCAACTTATCGGAATAACTGCATTGAACTTTATACTTTTTTCCGGCGGGCTTGATACAAATTGGAAAAGCATCAGGCCTGTATTGTGGAAAGGCCTTGCCCTTTCAACTCTGGGAGTATTTCTTACTGCAATTTCTGTTGGTGTTTTTATGCATTACGTATTTGGATTTACAATTTGGGAGGGTCTGTTGCTTGGCGCTATTGTATCAGCAACAGACGCCGCTGCTGTGTTTTCAATTCTCAGGAATAAAGGAGTCGCATTAAAAGGTTACCTCCGCCCCGTTCTTGAACTTGAAAGCGGAAGCAATGATCCAATGGCTTATTTTCTCACGATCACGCTAACCGGTATTGTGGCCACCGGGCAGGCCGATGCATCCCTGCTTGTAATTTCTTTTTTAAAAGAATTTATTCTTGGTGCCGCAATTGGGTATTTGATGGGAAGACTTAGTGTGTGGCTCATCAACAACATCAAGCTTGAAACAGAAGGACTTTACCCGGTGTTAACACTGGGGCTTGCTTTTTTTACTTATTCTGTAACACATTCCATCGGCGGAAATGGATTTCTTGCAATTTATTTATGCGCAGTGATCATGGGCAATAGTAACATGGTGCACAAAAGAAGCCTCATTAAATTTTATGATGGACAGGCATGGCTCATGCAGATTATCTTATTTCTCACATTGGGGCTGCTCGTGTTTCCTTCCAAAATTATTCCGTTGATTGGAATGGGTTTGCTGATCTCTGCATTTTTAATTTTTGTTGCAAGACCCTTTGCAGTTTTTGTGTCATTGTCATTTTTTAAATCGAATACCAGGAGTAAAATTTTTATTTCCTGGGTGGGGCTGCGGGGAAGTGTACCTATTGTATTCGCCACTTACCCATTACTGGCAGGAATACCCAAAGCGGAACTGATATTTAACCTTGTGTTTTTTATATCTATCAGTTCGGTATTGTTACAAGGTACAACGCTTTCGTATGTCGCAAAACTTTTGCATGTTACGATACCACCAAAAGCAAAAAGAAGAATGGAACTTGATTTTGAATCAACAGATAGTATCCGGTCGGAAATGATAACGATCTCACTGCCCGAAAATTCGGGTTCCATCGGGAAAAGAGTGGTTGAACTTTCAATTCCTGCTTCAATAAATATACTTGCAATAAAACGATCGGATGTTTATATATCACCCAATGGCTCTACAAAGCTTCAGGCTAACGATCTCTTGTATATGCTTGTCGAGGATAAAAATTCAGCAGAGAATATTGAGGAATATTTTACCCGGGATGGAAAAAGATAACGTTCCAAAGACATGGATATAATAGTTCAGGCAGAAAGGTCTGTAAATATAAGACTGGATGTAAATTTGATTCAGTAATTTTAATTAAAATTTTATCGATATGCAAAATGACAAGAATGAAGTAAAGCCAGAAAAAGATGATAATAAGGATTCATCTGTAAAACCGGAGCCGGAAACACTTCATACAACCGATCCCCAGGAACATATGGAAGGCCCGATCTCTTCATTGATCAAAAAGGCAGGCGAGAGTTTCGGCACTTCAAAATCCCAGGAAGAAGCAGATGAAGAAAAAGAAAAGAATATGTAACGGGCTTGTGAAGCAAAGAATTTTAAATGGTTTGTATTTTTATACAAGCAGTTTTTATTTGTACATTATTTGATCAGTTCTTTTACATTATCATCGTCTTCGAGATTGTTCATTTGTCTCAACAAGTTTGCCGACCGGGTTGATACATACCGGCTCAAAGGTTTTACAGTATATCGTTTTGGATTTGGTAAACAGGCAATGATCATAGCAGCTTCTGTACGTGTAAGATTTTTTGCATCCTTTTTGAAATAAGCTTTTGCCGCAGCCTGCACGCCAAAAATGCCCGGCCCCATTTCAGCCACATTCAAATAAGTTTGAAGTATTCTTTTTTTATCCCAGATCTTTTCGATCATAAAGGTAAAATAGACTTCAAGGCCTTTTCTAAAATAACCACCATGCTGCCATAAAAAAACGTTCTTGGCTGTTTGCTGGCTAATGGTGCTTGCGCCTCTTGTTTTAGCCGGATGTTTTTCATTGTATTTCATTGCTTTCTTGATCGCTTTTATATCAAACCCGTCGTGGTCGGGAAATAACTGGTCTTCACCTGCCATCACGGCGAGTTTAATATTTGAACCCATATCATCATAGGAAACGTAATCTCTTTTTAATCCATACCCAGTTACCAGGCTTACAAGTTGCGTAATGGTTATTGGGGGATTAAGCCATTTACAAAGTATGATGTAAACAAATTGCAAGATCAACATCCATAAGAATACTCTTTTAAATATGCGCCATACTTTTTTAAGAAAATCAGCCATGTATCAATTGCAAATAGGAGTGAGTGTTTATTTTTTTTCAGCAGAAAGGTTTACATATTCAAGGCGGTATTTTTTCTTTCCGATTACGATTCCTTTGCTGTTGATCCTCGTCATTAAATAACCGATAGCGGCAAGGCCTGCCGAGGCGCCCATCAGTGCCGGGCTGAATTTGTCCCGGTCTGCCAGGTAAACAACTCCGCTTGCCAATGTGAGTAATAAGCCACCACCCATCAAAACCCCACCACTTCCCTGTACATTAAACCCTTTTTTTTCTTTTCTGCCAATTGTGCTTATGTCTCTGTAATTATAGGCATAACTATAACTGCCTAGCGTATCCGCTACATAGAACCCAAATTTGGTCATTGCCTGCCTTATATTATATTCTTTGAGAAACAATGAATCGTTATGAATACTGGTAATGATTGCTTTTCTATATGCACCTGCAGTAGTTACAAATTCTATTTCAACACCTGGGTAGTAAGACCGGATCGTTTTATCTTTTTTCTTTAGAATCAGAAAATCAGAAGGCTGGCTGTAGCTGCTGGCAGCTGTTAATAGTAGTATGATTGTAAGTATGCGAAACATTTATTGTGTTTAATTAGCATTTGCCGGCAATCCGGAATCAATATTACGATTGCCGATTGCCGATTCCCGCATTTTATTTCTTTGCAAGCAACACCCCAATTATCAAGGCCAGGCCGAATATCAGGAACAATGAACCAGAGATCTTGTTTATGATCGCAATATTCCTGTCTGTTAATTTACTTCTCAATTTGCCTGCAAGGTTTATTTTAAGAATATCGGCGCACATGTTCAGTAATATACAAATAGAAAACGTTACGATCCTTTCATTATTCGTGTACGCATTGGCGATGGTTTTGGTAGTTGCAGCAAACCATAGGGCGATCACTCCTGGGTTCAAGGTGTTAATAAGAAAACCCGTGATAAAAAGCCGGGCATGGGTAGTTCCCGCTATTTTTACTCCCTTATCAAGTTCTTCCTTGCTGTGGTATTTTTTAAAGAAAAGGTAATATATTCCAAGCGCCATTAAGAATAAACCGCCGGTGATACCGATGGGTTTTTTATAATCAATCAAAGTGGTTAAAGAGCTACTGAAGAAGTTTGCAGTCACCACCCAAAGTATATCACTTAACCACACACCCGCAATAAAATAAAAAGCGCTGACCAATCCGTAATTAATGCGGAGCTTTATGATTGTAAATATTACCGGTCCAACGGAAAAAACCAGGGCAAGGCCTAATAAGAATCCAGATATAATGGCATCCGTCATGCTTTTCAATTGACAATGGACAATTAACAATTAAGTCAATTCCTGTCCAGCTTTGTTATTTGATTTATTACTAACTATATACCGAAATTAAAACAATCGCCACCAATTATCCATTGTCAATTGTCAATTGAATGAGTTGTCAATTGAAGGAACTGCTCCCACTCTTCCAGCATCTTCCCCTTTAGCACCCTGGGAAATTTATGTTGCCCTCCCAGTTTGCCTTTCGCATTCATAAAATCCATGAAGATCTGTTCGGGCAATACAATTGCTTCTACCGCTTTTAAAGCGTGCCGGCGCTCCACTTCATAATCATCATTGAGCACTTTCAATTTGTCATCTATCAGCCGGGCAATTGTTTCGGGATCTATTTTATCATCAGATCCTATGAACCATTTATGGGAAAAGAAGTTGCCGTATGGAACTCCCGCTACTGTAAATTCAGGAATAAAAACATTTAGTTCAGTCGCAGCCATCTCTATGGCCTTTGTCATGTTATCTACACTCAGGTGTTCTCCCACCAGGCTTAGAAAATGTTTGGTGCGCCCGGTGATAATGATCTCGCTCTTTTCTTTATCCACCAATCTTATTGTATCACCAATTGCATAACGCCATGCACCGGCATTGGTGCTGATCAGGATGGCATAATCCTTACCTTCTTCTATTTCGTGTATCATATAAACTTCAGGATCATCAGACATGTTTCCTTCGCTGTCAAAGTTCTTATCATCAAAAGGAACAAATTCAAAGAAAATATTATTGTTCAGCGCCAGGTGCATGTTGCTTGTATCCTGCCTGTTTTGATAAGCAAGGAATCCTTCACTTGCAAGATAGGTTTCAATATAAGTGATTGGCTTGCCCATTAATTTCTCAAAGCCTTTCTTATATGGTTCCATTGCAACGCCACCATGAACATAGAACGCAAGATTGGGCCACATTTCATGAATGTTCTTAAGCTTGTACCTTTCGATAATTTTTTCGAGGCATAGTTGAAGCCAGGCAGGAACCCCACATATAAACCCGATATCCCAGTTTGGAGCGTTCTCGACTACTTCTTCAAGTTTTTTATCCCATTCTCTTTCCCTTGCAATTTTTTTCCCGGGTTTATAAAGGCCGAGCCCCTGGAACCAAAAAGGAATATTTTTTTGTTGGATGCCACTCAGGTCACCTGCATAATAGGTGGGCCCTTTTTGTAACTGTGTGCTACCACCAAGCATCAGCCATCCTTTACCGATCGCACTTTTTGGAACATGCTCATAACGGGTAAGGCTAAGTAATTGTTTGAAACTGGTAACAACATTACTTCTTATCAGGTCTTTGGTGATGGGGATATATTTACTGGATGCGTCACTGGTACCACTGCTCAACGCAAAATACTTTATTACACCAGGCCAGCAAACATCCGGCGTGCCTTCAAGTGTTTTATACCACCAGTCGTCGTAAATCTTATTATAATTATAAGTTGGAACCAGTTCCTGGAATTTCTTTCCGGGATTTTTGCTTAACAGTATTTCATCAAATTTATATTTTTGGCCAAACTGTGTAAAACGTGCTTTTCGCAGTAATTTTTTCAACACTCTTATCTGTTGGCTCCGGGCATCGCTCACCGGCAGGTTCAGCGCTTTCGCAAGTGATTTAGGAAGTTTAAATTCAAAAATGGCCATTGAAAGGGTTTGTTTGAGTAAGACAAATATAATGGACTATGAACAATTGACAATTGATAATTACATAGGCAATTGATAATTACATCGACAATTGATAATTGTAAATCGGGTGGCGAATTATTTGCTCGTTTTCGACTATTGGCTATTGTGCATGATCCGTTGTCAATTATCAATTTATTTTCCTACGTTTGCCACACAAAAGAAAGTTTACATATGAAAAAATTATTACTATCACTTCTGCTTGTTGCGAGCCTGTTTAAAGCAAGTGCTGATGAAGGAATGTGGCTGCCCATGCTGCTTGGCCAGCAGGTTTACGACGATATGGTGAAAAAGGGTTTGAAACTCACCAGGGAACAATTGTATTCAATTAATAAATCTTCCTTAAAGGATGCCATTCTCATCTTCGGCGGTGGCTGTACCGGTGAGATCGTAAGCGACCAGGGATTGATCTTTACCAATCACCATTGTGGTTATGGAGCCATTGCAAATGCGAGTAGTGTTGAACACAATTACCTGCGGGATGGGTTTTACGCATTTCAGAAGGACCAGGAAATCAAAAGTGAATTAACTGTACAGTTCCTCGATAGGATCGTTGACGTCACCAAAGAAGTAGAAGATGCTGTTAAAGGTCTTTCATGGGCCGACCGTACGAAAAAAATGCAGGATGTTTATAAAGCCATTACAGATAAAGTGCTTGATAAAGAAAATGGATTGGCGGGTAGAGTGTACAGTATGTTCAAAGGAAATCAATATATCATGTATGTGTATAAAACGTACAGGGATATACGCCTGGTTGGGGCTCCACCTGAAAGCGTTGGTAAATTTGGTGGAGATACTGATAACTGGGAATGGCCACGCCACACTGGCGACTTTTCAATTTTCCGTGTGTATGGCAGCAAAGATGGAAAGCCAGCAGACTATAGTAAAGACAATGTCCCATTAAAACCAAAGCATTTCTTACCCGTAAGCATCAAGGGAATCAAGGATGGCGACTTTGCTATGATCTATGGTTACCCCGGCGGTACCAACAGGTATGAAACCAGCAATGGAATTAAACTGAAGAATGAAATTGAGAATCCATCTTTGGTATCGTTGAGGGATATGCGCTTAAAGTACATGCACGAGCAAATGATCAAAGATCCTGCAGTGAAATTAAAACTGGCCTCTAATTATGCGGGTGTTGCTAACTACTGGAAGTTTTTTGATGGAGAAACAAAACAGCTTGTTAAGTTCAAAACATATGATCAGAAGAAAGCTTATGAAGATAAATTCACTGCCTGGGCCAAAGGGAAACCTGAATATGAGAATATTTTTACTGAGTACCAGAAAAATTATGACGCATGGACACCTTACAGTAAAGAACGTCAATACCTTAACGAAGGCATTCTTGGTTCTCCGCTTGCAGGTTTTGCATCTACATTGGTTGCGCTTGAAACTGCTATTGTAAAAACGGGGAGCTCAGGAGAGGATATAAAAAAAGAAGCTGCAAGGGCAGACGCAGCAAGAAAAACTTTTCTTGAAGCAGAAGATAAGGCCAGCGATCAAAAGATAATGGCAGCTGCTGCCATGGCCTTCTATAATGATATTGATAAGAGCCAGCATCCGATTGGTTTTTATGAAAAAGTAAAAGGAACTTATGGTGATTTGAAAGATGAAGCTGCATTTAAAAAATGGGCTGCCGACGTATTTGTGAATACGATTATTTTTGATGATGCTAAATGGGCTGCTTTTATTGCACAGCCTGATGCGGCCACTTTGCAAAATGATCCTGCATTTGATTTTGCCGGAAGCTTCGCAAAGAATTATAAAGACAAGTACGCATCCTTATATTCCACCTTCACCGGCAGGAACAATGAACTTGGCCGCAGTTACCTTAAAGGAGTGATGGAAATGAATCCGGCTGCTGTTAAAAAAATGTATCCCGATGCCAACTTTAGCATGAGGGTGAGTTATGGTAACGTAAAAAGCTATAAGCCAAGAGACGCAGTTCAATATGATTATCTTACAACCAGCAAAGGCATTCTCGAAAAATATGTTGCGGGTGATTATGAATTTGATCTTCCTGCAAATCAAATTGCGCTTTTAAAGAAAAAAGATTTTGGGCAATACATTGATAAAGGAAGGAATGATCTTGTTATAGGTTTCATCACTACCAATGACATCACTGGTGGCAATAGCGGAAGCCCTGTAATCGACGGCAGTGGTAATTTGATAGGCCTTGCATTCGATGGTAACTATGAAGCACTAAGCCATAAAATTGCTTTCGACAAAGACCTTAACCGTACCATTTGTGTTGATGTACGTTATGTGCTCTGGTGCATTGATAAACTTGGAGGTGCGAAAAATATTATTAATGAATTGAAGTTGGTGCGATGATAATTGACAATGGGTAGTTGACAATTAGGAAATGGGTCGCTGTCAATCAATCTTAGTAAAATCAATAAAAGCCGTTGCTGATTGCAGCGGTTTTTTATTTGTTTAAATTGAATTTCAATAGAAATTAAATCATCCTTTTTTTACTTCCATCATCCACCCTCCACCATCCCGCATCCCGCATCCCGTATCCAGCATCCAGCATCCCGCATCCCGCATCCCGTATCCCGCATCCAGCATCCACCATCCAGCATCCCGTATCCCGCCCCCCGCCCCCCGCCCCCCGTATCCACTAATCCCTTATTTTTGTGCCCTAAAAAATTGAATATGGAAAAAGGAGCAGTTTCAAAATATATTGAGCACCATTATCGTCATTTTAATGCAGCCGCTTTGATGGATGCGGCAAAAGGTTACGAAACACATTTGATGGAAGGCGGAAAAATGATGGTGACACTTGCGGGTGCCATGAGTACTGCAGAACTGGGATTGAGTTTCGCAGAAATGATCCGCCAGGATAAGGTGGCCATCATTAGTTGCACGGGTGCCAACCTGGAAGAAGACATTATGAACCTGGTGGCACACAGCCATTATAAAAGAGTTCCTAATTACCGTGACCTCAGCCCACAGGATGAATGGGATCTTTTGGAGAATCATTATAACAGGGTAACGGATACCTGTATCCCGGAAGAAGAAGCTTTTAGAAGATTGCAACAACATATTCATAAAATCTGGAAAGACGCAGATGATAATGGCGAAAGATATTTTCCACATGAGTACATGTTCAAAATGTTATTGAGTGGCGTGCTGGAGCAGTATTATGAAATTGATCCGAAGAATAGCTGGATGCTTGCCGCCGCAGAAAAAAATATTCCCATTGTTGTACCAGGATGGGAAGACAGTACAATGGGAAATATTTTTGCTTCTTATGTTATCAAGAATGAAATAAAAGCATCTACCATGAAAAGTGGAATTGAATACATGGTATGGCTCGCGGATTGGTACAGGAATAATTCCTCCGGGAAAGGCGTGGGATTTTTCCAGATCGGTGGCGGTATTGCCGGCGATTTTCCGATTTGTGTTGTGCCAATGATGTACCAGGACCTTGAATGGCACGATGTTCCATTCTGGAGTTACTTCTGCCAGGTAAGTGATTCAACAACTTCCTACGGTTCATATAGTGGCGCTGTGCCCAATGAAAAGATCACCTGGGGAAAATTAGATATCAAGACACCAAAGTTTATTGTGGAGAGTGATGCAACGATTGTTTGCCCGTTGATATTCGCGTGGATATTGGGATGGTAAAATGGATGCGGGATGCGGGATGCTGGATACTGGATACTCGATGATGGATGATGGATGATGGATACGGGATACTGGATGCTGGATACTGGATACTCGATACTCGATACTCGATGATGGATGCTCGATGATGGATGTATGAAATTTTTTGTTAGCATTCAAGGTATAAAAAAAATCATACATCATAGATCTTACATTTAAAAAATGTTTCAATGCTAAAGTATGCCGCTGTTATATGTGCTTGTTTCCTATCCATAACTTCATTTGGGCAAACAATATTACCAGTTCCCCTAAATATCCAGCAAGCATTTAATAAACAAACAAGAAGTAAAGATGGGAAGCCAGGGAAAAACTACTGGCAGAATAAAGCATCTTATGATATCAGTGTAAGTTTTTCTCCCGCAACTAGGTTGATCAATGGTTCTGTTTCTATTGCTTATGAAAACAATAGCCCGGATACATTGAATGAAATTGTATTTAAGCTCTATCCAAATATTTATAAGAAAGGTTCTCCGAGATTGACGATCATTGATGATGCCGATGCAGGCGAAGGGGTGAGGATAGAAAATATTTCCGCAGATGGCAAAGCTTTGGCCAGCCAGGACTACAGGATAGATGCTACAAATATGAACGTCAGGATCAAACCACTCCTGCCAATGGGTAAATTAAATTTCACGATCAATTATTCTTATACTTTAAATAAAACATCGCATATACGTACCGGTGAGGTTGAAGAGGGAGCTTATTTCATTGCTTATTTTTTTCCACGCATTGCAGTGTATGATGATATAGATGGATGGAACATGAATCCTTATTTAGGTACGCAGGAATTCTACAATGATTTCTGCGATTTTACATTGGCAATAAAAGCTCCCGCAAATTATATAGTATGGGCCACCGGTGACCTGAAAAACGGGAATGCTATTTTTACGGGCAAATATCAACAACGCATCCTTCAGGCAGAAACCACGGACGGCTATGTTACGATCATTGATAGTACTGATTTAAAAGACGGGCAAATTACAAAGGCTGATAGCAGCCATACCTGGATATTTGAATCAAAGCATGTAACCGATGCCGTTTTTGCATTGAGCGATCATTACAACTGGCAAAGTTCCAGCCTGGTAGTTGATAAATCAACAGGAAGAAGAACGAGGGTAGATGCAGTATTCACTCCCAAGCACAAAGATTATTTTCATGTGCTGGCGGATGCCCGAAAAACGGTTGAGTACATGAGTTACCGTTTTCCAAAATGGCCCTTTCCATACAGCCATATAACTGTATTTGATGGACTTGACCAGATGGAATACCCAATGATGGTAAACGACAATCCTTTAGAGGACAGGGCGCAAAGCATTGAGCTCACCGACCACGAGATCTTTCATACTATGTTTCCATTCTATATGGGTATAAATGAAACAAAATATGGTTGGATGGATGAAGGTTGGGCAACATTGGGTGAATGGCTTATCTCTCCAATGATCGATTCAACCATTGAAGACGATTATGGCATGGATCGATACATGAATGCTGCAGGAACAGAAATAGATCTGCCGGTCATAACACTAACAACGCAGGAGTTTGGGCCATCCATGTTTATCAATAGTTATCCGAAACCTGCTTTGGGATATTTGTATGTAAAGGATATGTTGGGAGATGAATTATTTTTTAAGGGGTTACACAACTATTTTCGCAACTGGAACGGCAAGCATCCAATGCCCTATGATTTTTTTAATAGCATGAATGTTGGATCAGGGAAAAATTTGAATTGGTTTTGGAAACGTTGGTTCTTTGATACTGGTGTGCCGGATCTTGCGATTGCCAAATTTACTCAGACCGGTAATCAAAAAAAGATAATTATTGAATCAAAAGGAACAAAGCCAGTGCCGGTTAATATTACTGTTGAATATAAAGATGGTAGTGAAGAAAAATTTCATCGCACTGTTGCAGCCTGGGAAAAAGGAAATAAAAATATTACGATAAATTTTTCTTCAAAGAAAATTGTCAAAAGGATATCACTTGGTAGTATTTATGTGCCTGATGTAAATAAGAAGGATAATGAATTGACAATTGACCATTGATAATTGACAATGAAGAATATTGTTTTTAAGTGAGTGTTTTACCTCGGAATATAGATGTAATTAAACGTGTTTTTTCTGTTGATTTTTCTTCTCCTTTTTTCCTTCGGTTTTCTATCTTGTTCATCTAATACCAAATAGAAATTAAAGCTGCACCACCGAAGAATTGTCAGGCTGAGCTTGTCGAAGCCGGGTTAGTTAGGAAGATCACCTTCGACAAGCTCAGGCTGACAGACAAGTATTAATATCTAATTG
>JBDSBG010000063.1:0-10339 GCA_039921685.1 Ferruginibacter sp. | reverse complement strand
ATTTAGTTTTTAGTTTTCGGTGAATTTTGAATTTTGAATTTTGAATTTTGAATTTTGAATTTTGAATTTTGAATTTTGAATTTTGAATTTTGAATTTTGAATTTTGAATTTTGAATTTTTACTTTTTACTTTTTAATCCTCTTCCTCACAATTTCCCACAACACAACACCTGCTGCTGTCGCTATATTCAAAGAATGTTTCATTCCTAACTGTGGTATTTCAATGCATCCGTCACATTGTAAAATGGTATGCTGTTCCACACCGGTAACTTCATTACCGAAAATTACAGCTACCTTATCTTTGGTTCCGAAATCAATATTCTCCAATGAAAAACTATTTTGAACCTGCTCCACGGCAAAAACCCTGTATCCGTTGGACTTAAGATTTTCAATAGCATCGGTTGCATTCTCAAAATGTTTCCATTCCACAGTATCTTCAGCGCCCAATGCGGTTTTTTTGATCTCTTTATGCGGGGGTTTAGCAGTGTACCCTGTTAAATAAACGCCTTCCAATAAAAATGCATCCGAGGTTCTAAAAACACTTCCCACATTATAAGCACTGCGTATATTTTCCAGCACTGCAATTACCGGCGTCTTCTCCGAACGTTTGAACTCTGCAACGGTTTTGCGGTTCAGTTCTTCCATGCTAAGCTTTTGCATATGCAAAATTAATTATTATTGCCGCTGTTTTGTGCTTTTTTATTTCGACCAGTGACTGAAATTTGGCACCGTGCACATCAATCAGGCAAACTGATCCTGATTGATGCGGAGTCAAATGGTTTGAATCAAATCTAAATCAATCCTTACACTTACATACAATGGTAAAAAAATAGCCGGAAAAAATCCGGCCATTTATAAAATTAAAAATTTTGGTCCCCACTACGCAGTTTGCTTTTCAAGTTTCGTTGCACGTGCATCTGCTTTGAGTTCGGCAAAATATTTCGCTGCCTGTATAAAATTCACAAATAAAGGATGTGGATTTTCTACGGTGCTTTTTAATTCAGGATGATATTGTACACCGATAAAATACGGATGGTTGATGAGTTCCACAATCTCTACAAGGCCTGTTGCCGGATTCTTCCCGCTTGGCTTCAACCCAGCATTGGTAAAATCATTGATATAATTATTATTGAACTCCCAACGATGGCGATGACGCTCGCTGATCTCGGTTGAATTGTAAATTTTATTTGCAAGGCTGCCTTCTTCGATCTTACAAGGATATGCGCCCAACCGCATCGTTCCGCCTTTCTTCTTGATCTTTTTTTGTTCCTCCATCAATGCGATTACCGGGTGAGGCGTTGCTGTATTCATTTCTGTAGAATTTGCATCCGCCCATCCCAACACATTCCTTGCAAATTCAATTACCGCCATTTGCATACCAAGGCAAATGCCGAAGAATGGCAAGCCATGCTCGCGGGCATATTTCACTGCAGTGATTTTTCCCTCCACACCACGTGAACCAAAACCGGGCGCAACAAGCAAACCATCAAGATCCTTTAACTTCTCATGCACATTTTCATCGCCGATGAATTCGCTGTGGATATTCACCACCTGTACTTTACAATTATTAATCGCACCGGCATGTATAAACGCTTCCAATATTGATTTGTAAGCATCCTGTAATTCTATATATTTTCCAATCAACCCAATAGTCACACGGCTTTTAGGATGATTCAATTTGTCAAGAAATCCTCTCCATTTGGTAAGTTCAGGTGCCGAGTAGCCATTGATCCGGAGTTTTTTTAATACGATCAGGTCTAAGCCTTCCTGCAACATTTTTAACGGTACTTCATAAATGGTTCCTGCATCAATCGCCTCTATAACAGCATTGGGCTTTACATTACAAAACAATGCAATTTTGCGTTTAAGCTCATCAGATAGTGAATGTTCTGTCCGGCAAACAATCACATTCGGATGTACACCTTCCTGGCTTAGTAAACGAACACTGTGTTGGGTGGGTTTTGTCTTAAGTTCTTTTGCAGCCTTCAAATAAGGAATAAGGGTTAAATGCACAACCATACAATCTTCCTCGGCCATTTCCCATTGGAGTTGGCGGACCGCTTCCACAAAAGGAAGGCTTTCAATGTCACCCACGGTACCACCAAGTTCGGTGATAACTATATCATAATTGCCGCTTTCGCCAAGCAACATCATACGGCGTTTAATCTCATCTGTTATGTGAGGAATCACCTGTACAGTCTTGCCCAGGTATTCACCCTCGCGTTCTTTATTGATAACGGTTTGATAAATGCGGCCGGTCGTTACATTATTAGCCTGGGATGTAGGAATATTTAAGAAACGTTCGTAATGCCCAAGGTCAAGATCCGTCTCGGCGCCGTCATCTGTAACATAACATTCTCCATGTTCATATGGGTTGAGGGTTCCAGGATCAACATTGATGTAGGGATCAAACTTCTGAATGGTCACTTTCAAACCCCTGCTTTGCAGCAATTTTGCCAGCGATGCAGCAATAATTCCCTTACCTAAAGATGAGGTAACACCACCGGTTACGAAAATATACTTGGCCATTTTATAGAAATTACAGTATTTAAAGTCAATATTATTTTTATGTAACGATTACAAATTCTTATCTACCGCATCAGAATCGCCTCTTCGTTACAGCAAACCAATTTTCAAACTAATTAAGAAAATAAAAATATGACCGGGGATGGGAACAAAATATCCTAGAGGTCATGCAAAGATAACATGAATATTCGGGAGGAGGAAATTAGAAGGAAAATTTTTGAAAAAAAACAGTTTTTTAAAATATTTCTATTACTTTTCAATACCATGAGGCCGATAGACTGTTTTATATCGAAAGAACAGAAGATGTTTAATCTCCGCTGCCTATGAAACAATTATTAGTTTACTGCCTTATATTGCTTTCTACTTTAGCATGTTCTCAAATCCCCACCGTACCCCTTGATCCGGCTGCTATTAAAACAATTTCGCTGAAAAATGTAAAAGCTGACGCACTAACCAAAATATTCCTCAATGGCTTAATGATACTTGATTCAAGGGGTGATACAAGCAATATTGGTTATTCTCCGGTAAGACCTATAAAAAAGTATTGTTTTAAAAAAGGATTTACAAAAGAGCTAAGTGATTGGTGCATTTCATATTTGAATATTAACCCGCAAAATCGTTATGGTCATTTGTTATTGATCAACATAAAAAAGCTAAGGGTTTCTGACGATGCTGTTTCAAAATCAGCTTCTGAGGGCAAGGAGGGCCAGGCGAAAGATGGATGGTATAGAGGAGTAATAACCAAGGTCGAATTTTTTATCCAGGAAGATAGCTTGTTTGTTCCCTTATACCGCTTTGATTCCATTGTACCTTTTAAAGGCCACCCTGATAAAGACGCCCCGGATTATCTATCTGTCACTTTAAAAATGGCCCTGGATAAACTTTTTTATTACAGTGTTAATGACCTTCAACTGAAAAGGCGCATACGCCTCTCCGATATAATAAAAGCAAACAAACCCGTTTATGATTTGCCTGTTTATAACAACCAGGTGCATCAAAGAGGAGTTTATAAAACGTTCGAAGATTTTAAAATGAATAATACTTCCTATCCAGATTTTGTATTAAATACCGCTTCTAAAAGTGATATCCTCTATGTGAAAGAAAATGGCAGTGAAGTGCCTTTAAGATCAGCCTGGGGATATTGTGACGGACTGAGTTATTATATTAATTCTGGAGACAAATACTCTCAACTTATCCCCACAGGAAATACCTTTTATTTTCAAGGATTAAAAAGTTTATCAAACTACACGATCTATGTTCCGGCAAACGGCTTATTGGTACCAGGTTTAAGCCCACTACCAATACCAGTAATGACAAAGCGGTACATCAAAAATGACAAAATACTAAAATACTACCAACTTGATATGGAGAATGGAAAAGTATATTAACCTTTCACAATTTTATTATAACTCGTTGCAATTCCTTTAATCAATGATGAACTAAAGCCCTGGTGTTCCATCTCATTGAGGCCGGCAATGGTACAACCCTTTGGAGTTGTTACTTTATCTATTTCCTGTTCGGGGTGTGTGCCTTTTTCTAATAATAATTCTGCAGCACCTTTAACTGTCTGGGCAGCAATCAGGCTGGCCGTAGCGGCATCGAAGCCAATCTCGATCCCGCCCTGGATGTTTGCCCGTATGTAGCGCATCGCATAAGCCGTTCCGCAGGCACCCAGCACCGTTGCTGCATCCATCAATTTTTCATCTATCACCGCAACCTTGCCCAGCGTTAAAAAAAGTTTGTTGATAAATGAAATTTGTGCTGCGGTTGCATTTGTGTAACTCAGGCAGGTCATGCTTTGCCGAATGGCAATGGCTGTATTGGGCATTGCACGAAATACGGGCAGTTTTTTTTGTATGCTCTCCTGTATGTCTTTTATTAAGACGCCTGTGACGACGGAAACCAATATGTGCTTTGCAGCAATAACTTTAGTAAAACTATTTAACACCTCACTCACCTGGTAGGGTTTTACGGCAAGGATAACAATATCAGATTGTGAAACAGCATGAGCATTGTCGGCCGTTATTTTAACCCCGCGTGATCCAAGCACTTGTAAGGTTGAAATGTTTCTTTTTGTGATTATGATATCAGTTGCTTTGCAAAATTTACTTGCCAATAACCCCTCTGCGATGGCAGTGCCCAGGTTTCCTCCGCCGATGATAGCGATCTTTTTCATTGACTAACTTTTCAAAAATGTAAAATGTAAAATATTGAATGCAAAATGTAAAAGGGAGTCCTCATGGAATATTGAACATCGTACCTTGATTGTTGAATTTAATTTAGAAACTCCGGATTTAATAACTATCCGATTTAATAAAATTTTTTCTGTGCAAGATAATTCGTCACATAGTCTCCTACTCCATCTTCCAAAGAATAAAAACTTTCCTTATACCCCGCTGCAGCCAATTTTTCCATACTTGCTTCTGTAAAATACTGGTAAGTCTCCCTAATATCCAGGGGCATATCAATGAATTCAATATTTGTTTCCATTTTCAATGCAGTGAATGTTGCTGTTACCAGGTCAGTAAATGTTCTTGCCTTTCCTGTTCCAAGATTATAAATAGAAAAAGGAATACTTTCATGATCATGCATCAGCCAGGAACAAACTTTTACAATATCCTTTACATAAATAAAATCCCGTGATTGCTCTCCATCTTTAAATGCTTTTTTATGGGATTTGAATAGTTTCACCATTCCGTCCTTTTGAATTTGATTGAAAGAATGAAAAATGACACTGGCCATCCTTCCCTTATGATATTCGTTAGGGCCATACACATTGAAAAATTTTAGTCCTGCCCAGAATGGTGGATGATCTTCCTGGTGCAATACCCATTTATCGAATTCATTTTTGGAAACCCCGTATGGATTCAGAGGTATTAACTTATCAAACAATGCGTGGTCATCCTTATAACCCTGCTTCCCATCACCATAAGTAGCCGCAGATGAAGCATACACGAGCGGCAAGTTGTTGATCGTACAATAGTTCCAAATTTTTTTTGAATACTCCACGTTTAAATGTTGGTGTATGGCATAATTAAATTCAGTTGTATTGGTACGTGCGCCAAGGTGAAACACAAAATCCACTTTTGGCTTTTCAATATTCAACCACTCGAAGAAATTTTCTCTTTCAATACGAACAATGTATTTCTTATTCAGCAGGTTCAATTCTTTATCTTCACGATCAAATTCATCCACCAACAATAAATTTTCATATCCGAGTTCATTCAGGTATCCAACGAGACAACTGGCAATAAAGCCAGCCGCTCCTGTAACGACGATAGTTGCATTTTTATTCATTCGCTGATTAGATTGCCGATAAAGCCTGCTCATTTTCCTGGCCCTTTAGCAGAATGGCTATTGCGTTATCATATTTATTTTTCCATTCAACAATATTACCCCAGTTTTCATTCTCTATCACAATCTCGGTTGGAGCAACTTTTCCCAATTCAGAAAATACAATCTGTTGCTTCACCATAAAATCCACAAACGGATCGGCTTTGCTCTGTTTAACAGATACTACAACCCTTCCCTGTGATTCGCCAAACCAATAGGCATCTTTCCTGATTTCAAGCTCCTGGTCAGCAATTTGAAAACCTAGATTCCTGTTAAAGGCGCTTTCGACCAAACAAACAAATAAACCACCTTCACTTATATCATGCGCCGATTCGATCAGCTTTCTTTTAATCATTGATGATACACAATGTTGCATGGCCAATTCTTCATTCAAATCAAAATAAGGAGCAGGAGAAAATTCTTCTCCAACAATTTTATGTAAGTATTCAGAGGAATTAATATCGTTATGACTTTCACCGATCAGGTAGATAATATCGCCTGCCTCTTTAAAGTCCATGGTCATTTTATCATTCACATTATTCAGCAGCCCAACCATTCCAATTGTTGGGGTTGGGTACACAGGACCGTCTGGCGACTGGTTATAAAAACTTACATTCCCACCAGTTACCGGTGTATTGAATTTTATGCAAGCATCTCCCATTCCTTTTATTGCATTTACAAACTGGTAGTAAACTTCAGGGTCATAAGGATTGCCAAAGTTGAGACAGTTGGTTACCCCCAATGGCTCACCGCCACTGCACACTATATTCCGTGCGGCTTCGGCAACAGCGATCATTGCACCAGTGTAAGGATCAGCGTAAACATAGCGGCTGTTGCAATCTGTTGTTAGTGCCAGTGCTTTATGCGTTGGCTTGGCAATTACAACAGCAGCATCACTTGGAGCATTGGTACTGGTATTACCTGCACCGACCATGCTGTCATATTGTTCATAAACCCAACGCTTACTCGCAATATTTGGAAGCTGGATAAGTTTTTCTGCAACAGTTTTTAAGTCAGCTGGAACTGCAACTGTATCTGCATCAAAAGCGTATATTTTTTTGAGGTAGGCAGGTTCTTTGTAGGCCCTTTCATATACTGGTGCGCCACCTCCCAGTACAAGTTCAGCAGCAGGCAATACCGCCTCCAATGTTTCGCCCATATAAAAATTGAGCATGCCGTCATCGGTCACTTCACCGATATGACTGCAGGGCAGGTCCCATTTATCAAATACCTCCAGCACGGTATCTTCCTTTCCTTTCTGTACTACGATCAACATACGTTCCTGGCTTTCGCTCAGCAATAATTCCCATGCCTTCATGTCTTTTTGCCTTGTAGGAACTTTATCAAGTTGTATCCTCATACCTGCATTTCCCTTGGCACTCATTTCAGCGGTTGAACAAATAATACCGGCTGCGCCCATGTCCTGCATGCCAACTACAGCGCCTGTTTGAATAACTTCAAGGCAGGCTTCCAGTAATTTTTTTTCCTGGAAGGGATCCCCGACCTGTACAGCAGGAAGATCTTCTGCGCTGTCTGCCGTTATTTCAGCACTGGCAAAAGATGCGCCGCCAATACCATCCTTTCCTGTTGCACTTCCGACAAAGAAAACAGGGTTTCCTTTTCCTTCTGCTGTGGCAGAGATCGTTTCACCATTCTTTAAAATACCTACGCTCATGGCATTTACTAACGGGTTGGTATGATAGCAGTTTTCAAAATAAATTTCACCGCCCACAGTTGGTACGCCGAAGCAATTTCCATAATGTCCGATGCCATGTACAACCCCTGCTAGCAGGTGTTGGGTTTTAGGATCTGTTAGGTTTCCAAAACGAAGTGAATTTAAAGAAGCAATAGGCCTTGCCCCCATTGTAAATATATCACGGTTGATGCCACCCACGCCGGTTGCTGCGCCCTGGAAAGGTTCAATAGCAGAAGGGTGATTGTGTGATTCAATTTTAAAAACAACGCCATAACCATCGCCAATGTCCATCAGCCCCGCATTCTCGTCCCCCGCTTTCACAAGCATTTTTTTTCCATCCCTTGGCAATGTTTTCAGCCACTTTATAGAATTTTTATAACTGCAGTGTTCACTCCACATCCCGCTGAATGCACAGAGTTCCGTAAAATTTGGTGTGCGCCCAAGTTTATGTTTTATTGATTCAAACTCTTCTTCTGTTATCCGTAATTGAGCTGCTGTTGCTGCGGTTATTTCCATGATCACTGTTAAAGGAAGTTATAAAACGCAAAGTTACTGACTGCATATCTTTATACAGATGATTAAAAGCAAATATTTTAACTAACTTCCCACAAATAAAAATTTACTAGGTTGTATTACCTGTTATTTACATTTTACCTGGCGATTGCTGTTTATTTAATTCCCCGTATCCCCTTTATAAAAAAATCGGGATTGTCGCCTGCTGTAATTGTATCACTTCTGCTTATTAAGATCTTTGCTGGTTTAGCAGTTGGATGGATGTCGCAAAAATTTTATCCTGGTAACGATTATTGGGCGATCAATAAAGATGGACTGGAAGAATATAAAATCATGATGTCCGACCCGGTTGAATTTCTCACCAATATTTTTAAATCTCCCTATGAAAACGGTTATACGGGCTTTTTTAATTCTATAGGATCTTACTGGAATGACCTGAGGTACAATATCATTTTAAAAATGATTGCATTTTGTGATATTTTCAGCAGGGGCAATTATTATATCAACAGTCTTTTTTTTAATTTCTTTGGATTTTTTGGGCCTGTCGCTCTATTCCGTGTGTTTGATGATATTTATAAAAACAGGAAATGGGCAATCATTATAGGTTGTTTTTTATTGCCCTCACTTCTTTATTATTCTTCGGGGATACATAAGGATCTTGTCATTTTCACGATGCTCGGATTTTTTTGCTATGCACTATATTTCTCCTCAATTCAAAAATCTTCGATCAAACGATTGCTGGTCATTTTGGTTTCCTTCATGGTAATACTTTTGGTCAGGAATTTTGTCGCAATCGCACTAATCCCCGCCAGCATTGCATTTATAGTATGCAGTAAAAGAAGGAACAGGCCATTCCTGGTATTTGCTTCAGTTTATGCTTGCCTTATTTTAGCAATGTTCCTCTTACAGGTTTTGATTCCTTCCTTTCAACCCTTAAAAATCATTACACAAAAACAAAACGATTTTTTAAATCTTCCCACTGCGGCTACGCAGTTAACAGCAAATGTGCTTGAACCTAATTTGATGAGTTTTGTACAAAATCTTCCGCAAGCCGTTGATCATGGTTTCCTGCGGCCACATTTATGGGATACAAAAGGGAATTTTATACTTGCCTTTGCTTTAGAATTGTTGTTTTATGAATTGCTCTTCATCGTTGTCCTCTTCAAAAGCCGATTCCGTCAACCTTCTTTTCATTCATTTATTCTTTTTGCAATATTTTTTGGCATTTCGATGCTCCTGATAACCGGTTTTATCATTCCAAATACTGGTTCCATTGTAAGATATAAAAGTATCTACCTGCCTTTCCTTGTCACCCCCCTATTGTGCGCTTTTACCAGAAAAAATTAATCAGGTCAATTTATATTATATTTTAAAATATATAATATTTTGAGCAATATTTGCTGAAATTTTACGCTTACTGGAAAAAATAATTTGCATTTTAAAATAAAATAATCTTTTTTTGCGTCTTAAACTATAGAAAACATGAATTCATTGCGTTTTAAAGCCATTGACAATCTCCGGGGGAATTCAAAAACGGATGTCAAAACATCAAATCGTATCACTGACATTTTTAATGAAAATGTGTTTACCCTCAAAACTGCCAGGCATTATTTGAGTGACGACGCCTATAAAAGCCTGCTGGGTTCAACGCATGCTGGAAAAAAAATTGAAAGGCAGATGGGCAATTATATAGCTGCCGGTTTAAGAACCTGGGCCGAAGAAAAGGGGGTTACCCATTTTACCCACTGGTTTCAACCATTGACAGGCTTATCTGCTGAAAAGCATGATTCATTTTTCACCTTAAAGGGTGATGGAACGCCGATTGAGGAATTCGATGGCGGTGCCCTGATACAGCAGGAACCTGATGCGTCGTCATTTCCAAGTGGAGGGCTCAGGGCAACTTTTGAAGCGAGGGGTTATACTGCCTGGGATCCATCATCACCGGCATTCATCATGGGGCGTACTTTATGTATACCTACTGTATTTGTATCATACACCGGCGAGGCCTTAGATTATAAGGTACCTTTATTAAAGGCAGTAAACTCTTTAGATAAAGCGGCAGTAGATGTTTGCCATTATTTTGATAAAAGCATTGAAAAAGTAAATGCATCATTAGGTATTGAGCAAGAATATTTTTTGGTTGACCTGGCTTTATTTAATGCACGCCCCGACCTACATTTAACTGGCCGTACTTTATTTGGCCACATGTCTGCCAAAAACCAGCAGTTAGAGGATCACTATTTTGGTTCGATACCTGAGCGTGTTTATGTAT
>JBDSBG010000062.1:0-15880 GCA_039921685.1 Ferruginibacter sp. | reverse complement strand
AAAACCTTTTCCGTATAAAGCATAGTAAGACATAACATTATCGATCCGCTCCTGCAAAGTTTCGCCGGGAAATAAAGCGGCTTTTACTTTGATGATCTGTCGCCGGGCCGCATCAAACTTTTTCTTCTCTGCTTTCAGCATTTTCTTCTCCAGTGATTCAATTCGTTTTGAGGCCTGTGTTGCCAATGCATCCACATGATTGCTTAACGTAATATCAATAGCTGATGCAGAAGTTTGTATTTTATCATACAAAGTATGAAGTGCTGCTTTTTCCTCATCCAGTTGCAACTTTAGTTTCGATTCCCGCTTCACCAGTTCTTCTGTTAATTCATGTGATGACTTAAAAAAATCCATCGGCTTGAATTGCAACTTTGAAATAGTAGCTGCCAGTTTTTTATTTACAATCATAAAAGAATTCCTGAGTATCAAAACAGGAAAAGGAACTTTCACTGCATGAAAAACCTTTTTTAATTCAAGCCAGTAAGCAAGTTCCCCGCCACCGCCGATAAATGCAATATTTGGCAATATCATTTCCTGGAAAACAGGGCGCAATATAACGTTGGGGCTAAAACGCTCGGGATGCTCTTTTAACTCAATTTCAATTTCTTCATGGGTAAATACCGTAGTTGAATTAGCAATTGCAAACCCTCTTGCATAATTTTCTATTCTTTCACGGCTATCATCTTTTAAATAAAAAAGATTGATGGTTCTTCCTGCAGCCTGTACTTTGTATTTCCCGGGAAAGGAAGCGATCGTTGCTGCAACTGCCTGCTGCGAAAATTGTTCTGCAAGTTCCCTTTTATTGATTGTGTATGATTCAGCTTTTAAAGCTGCATTATCAGGAAGTAAAATGACTAATCCTTTTTCTTCAAACAATTTATTTACCAGTTCGAAAGTTGCCTGCTCAATTGTTTTTCCGATGCTGTATGAATGCTTCACAAGGCTTAATATTTCATCCCCGTGTTTTTCAACAGACAATTGGCCTTCTATTTCATGCAACAGGTCAATAAACAGCTTATCTACCTTCATTCTGCCAACTGCACCTTTTTGTGCTGTCTTCCATTCATACTTTTTTCCATTAATAGTAACCTCGCCCAGTTCCTGGAGGTCGGCATCTTCAGAACCCATATAATACACAGGAACAAAATGAGCGGTTTTAATTTTATTATTTAGTTTATCAGCGAGTTTTATTGCATGCAGTATCTTGTAAATAAAATATAAATGCCCCGTGAAAATATTGGGTTGGTGTGCCGTACAAATGGTAAATGTATTTTCCTGCAGCAGCGAATTGATGTTTTCTGTTACCTTGCTATTTACTTCAAAGCCGGCGTATTGTTTCTGAAGTTCGGTAACGAGCAAACTACGGTTGTAAGGATATTTTTTTCTATCCTTAATTGCTTTTTTAATTCCCGCTGTGTCGGGCTCATGTTCGTAAAATTCCTTTAAAGAAGATTCTCCTGCTAAATAATCCAAAATGAGCCTGGAAAAAGCACCGGTCTTATGGTAAGGTATGTAGTGCGATTTAAATTTCATTATTCAAAAAGTGAGTGGTGAATAGTCAAGGTGGAAGACAGGTCTTTAGTACTTTTTTCCAATTAGCGGTTGCCGGTCACCGTTACAGCAGCTCGCCTTCCAAATCAAAATCATAGGCTTTGGTCATCTTCACATTTACAAATTCGCCTACCGTTAGCTTTTTATTGCTGTTGATGATCACTTCATTGTCTACTTCAACACTGTCAAACTCTGTGCGGCCAAGGTAACGGCCGGATTCTCTTTTATCAATCATCACTTTAAATGTCTTGCCAACCTTTTCCATATTTTTTTCCAGCGATATTTCCTGTTGCAGTTCCATGATCTCCTGGGCTCTTGCTTCCTTTTCTTCCGCGGGAACATCGTCAACAAGATCGTGCGCACTCGTTCCTTCTTCATGGCTGTATGTAAAAGTGCCAACGCGATCGAAACGCATTTTTTGGAGGAAGGTTTTCAATTCTTCCACATCATCTCTTGTCTCGCCCGGAAATCCAGCGATCAATGTAGTTCGAAGGCAAATATTTGGTATCTTATATCTGATGTTGCCGATAAGATCTTCCATTTCCTCTCTCGTAATCTGCCTTCTCATTGCCTGCAACATTTTATTGCTTGCGTGTTGCAAAGGCATGTCAAGGTAATTGCAAATATTCTCCCTGTCTTTGATGGCATCAATAATATCCAAAGGGAATTTTGAAGGATAGGCGTAATGCAACCTTATCCATTCCAGCCCCTGTACATCTGCCAATGCGTGCAGCAATTTCGGGAGTTCTCTTTTTTTATAAATATCGAGGCCGTAATAAGTGAGTTCCTGTGCGATGAGCATGACTTCTTTGACTCCACGTTGAACCAACCGTTTTGCTTCATCTACCAGGCTTTCAATACTGCGGCTAACGTGTTGTCCCCTCATTAATGGTATGGCGCAAAAAGAACAGGTGCGATTACAACCTTCACTTATCTTCATGTATGCGTAATGTTGAGGTGTACTCAACAGGCGCTCCCCGATCAGTTCTTCTTTATAATCTGCCTCAAATCTTTTTAGAATAAGGGGCAGCTCCATTGTTCCAAAATAAGCGTCCACTTCAGGTATTTCCATTTCAAGGTTTGCCTTATAGCGTTCACTCAGGCAACCAGTAACATACACCTTGTCGAGCTTCCCTCTCTTTTTTAATTCAACATTGTCAAGAATGGTGTTGATGCTTTCTTCCTTGGCTTTTTCAATAAAACCACATGTATTAATGATAACTATATTATGATCTCGTTTCGCATTTTCATGAACTGTATCAATATCGTTGGCAAGCAACTGGCCACTAAGCACCTCACTATCAACCATATTTTTGCTACAGCCGAGGGTGATAATATTTACCTTGTCCCGCTTATTGGTTTTCGTCTTCATAATTTGGCGGCAAAGTTAACAAAAGAAAGCCTGCCGGTGCACATTTCATGGCAGGGAGTGCCGGTACAATTTGAATTTGATTGGGAGAATGCTCTTCGGCCCTGGCTTGCCAGGCTGTTCATACATATATTTCAGCGGTTCCAACAAGCTCCACCTGGCAAGTTTGGAATGTACTTTGACTTAAGTGCGGGTGAAGTAAAATAAGTTAAATTGATATTCGTTAAGCAATTATGGATACTTTACGACAAAGTGTAGTTTAAAAAATGATTAATTTTGCCAAATGACCACGAAGGACAACAAAAAGGTTAGGATTGCCATACTGGATTTGTACGAAGGGGTAGCCAACCAGGGCATGCGATGTATAAGGGAGATCCTTAACCAGTATTCCAATATTCAGGAACTGGATTTCGAGGTGAATGAATTTGAGGTAAGGATCGACAAAAATGTTCCTGGATTGGATTATGATATTTATATTTCCAGCGGTGGGCCGGGCAGTCCTTTGGAAACAGAGGGAAGCGCATGGGAAAAAGTTTATTTCAATTGGCTGGAAAGAATAGAAAAATTCAATGCCAGCGAGGCCAATCAGCAAAAAAAACAGGTATTTTTCATTTGTCATTCTTTCCAGTTGGTTTGCAGGCATTATAAACTAGCGGATGTGACAAGGAGAAAAAGCACAGCTTTTGGTGTTTTCCCGATACATTACTTATCGAGTGCAGAAAATGAGCCCATATTCGAAGGTTTGAATGACCCGTTTTATGCTGTTGACAGCAGGGATTTCCAGGTAATTCAGCCACATCAGCATACTCTAAAAAAGATGGGTGCAAGTATTCTCGCCATAGAAAAAGCAAGGCCTCATGTTGCACTGGAGAGAGCGGTGATGGCCATCCGATTCAATGAAAATATGATTGGCACTCAATTCCACCCCGAAGCCGATGCGATTGGTATGGCACTTTACCTGCAGACAGAAGAAAAGAAAAAGACGGTGATAGAAAACCATGGTCATGAAAAATGGAAAACAATGATTGAACACCTGAATGACCCCGATAAGATCATGAGCACTTATGCTCATATACTTCCAAATTTTTTAAACACGGCCTTGTCGAGGATTTAAACCGCTTTATAAACGGAGTATTTGCCCGTGGCATTGGTTTATTTTTCAACAGTTCCGGGATATGGGACGGTTGATCCGGGATTCGAAGCAGCTAGTATCAATTTACGTCTTCTGTCTTCCGTATCTCGGTATCACATATCTCCTATCCGATATCACGCATCCCATATCTCGTATCTCGTATCCCGCATCTCGCATCTCGTATCTCGCATCTCGTATCCCGCACCTTGTATCCCGCATAACGTATCCCGTATCCCACATCTCGTATCCCGCATCTCGCATCTCGTATCCCGCATCTCCCATCTCGTATCCCCGTATCTTTTAATAATTATCATTATTTTTATCCTCCATCATCTGCATTATCATTAAACGAATAAAATGGAAAAAGCCTTAAGACAACAATTCAATAAAAAATTTTCAGCAGCAAAATACAATGCTTACATGGAGAAGATCGAAGGGATCCATCCTGGTGGCCTTGATTTCAGGAATGCAGAAACGCCGCTTTTCATTCCAAAAGATTTTAAAAATAAAATGCTCGCAGCCTGTGAGGACATCATAGACGTAATAGTTGCTTCAAATTTCAAACAACTTACTGAGCGCAGCATACCAAAAGACTTAGTTGTTCCAAACGAAAATGAACATACGCAATTTGTTGTTTTCGATTTTGGCATTTGCGAAAATAAAGCGGGGCAAATTGAGCCACAATTAATAGAGATGCAGGGTTTCCCTACCCTCTTTGGCTTCCAGGCTTTTCATTCGGCAATAACAAGGGAATATGCAAATGTGCCGGATAATTATATTTCTTATTTAAATGGGTATAACAGGGAATCGTACGTGCAGTTGCTGAAGGAAATTATTGTGGGTGATCTTCCCGTGGAAAATGTGATCTTATTGGAGATCTTCCCCGAACAGCAAAAAACGAGGATTGATTTTTATGCAACAGAACAAATCCTTGGTATAAAAGCAGTGTGCCTTACCAAACTTATCGCTGAAGGACGTTCGCTCTATTCTATGAACGAAGGCAAGAAAACACTGGTTAAAAGAATTTACAACCGTTTAATATTTGACGACCTGCTTCAACAGGAAGGCCTTGGAGATTATATTGATCTGACAAAAGAATATGATGTGGAATGGGTGCCACATCCAAATTGGTTCTACCGGATCAGTAAATTCACTTTGCCGTTTATAAGCAATCCTTATGTGCCGGATACCTTTTTCCTGAATGAAATAACGCAACCTGTGGATCTGAAAGAATTTGTATTGAAGCCTTTATTCTCCTTTGCCGGCATGGGTGTTGTAATTGATGTAACTCAGGAAGACATTGATAAAATAAAGGATCCTGAAAACTGGATACTGCAACGCAAAGTAAATTATTCAGCTATTATCGAGACAATGGATGAACCTGCAAAAGCTGAGATCCGTCTTTTTTATTTCTGGAAAAATGAATGGGAAAGGCCCATTGCAGTTCACAACCTGGCAAGGCTTAGCAAGGGAAAAATGATCGGTACACGATACAATAAAGATAAAACATGGGTTGGCGGAACGGTTGCATATTTTGAAAATGATTAAGACCTCACCCCCAACCCCCTCTCCTAAAGGCGAGGGGGCGCAGCTACTTTTGTGACTGCAGATAAAATAAGAAAAATGAAAAACAAGAACGGCATAAAGCGATTCGAATTTTATTTAGTTAAGCTGGAAGCCTTCCTTGCTAAAGCATCAACAGAAAAGAACCCGGCATTGTGGCTTTATGCTAATGCAGCACGTACACCTCTTTTTATGTTGGAAGGCCTCGCAAAATTATATTCATCCCTACACAACAGGAAAAGATTTGAAAAGATAAAACTACAGTTTAAGCTGCTGGAAGATGCACTCGGCGCTATTGATTACTACGATGGTTTTGCAAAGGAATTTGTCGAGAATGCTGCTATACCTGCCGGTATCAAGCAGTACCTGCAGGCTCAGTCAAGAGAAAAAATTCAACGGCTGAATGACCTTATAATAGAACACAAATGGATTGGTGACAATGCGAGTCGTATTGGTAAGATCCGGAAAAAATTATACGATGCAGATTGGTTAGAACCGAAAGAAGAATTAAAAGCGATCTTCAATTTTTATAAAACTTCCATCACCGAAATAAAATCATTCTTTGCTGCAGCAGGAGACAATTTCACCGAAATAGAATCACAGGTTCATGAGTTTCGAAGAGACCTGCGCTGGCTCAGCATCTATCCCCAGGCGTTACAGGGGCTTGTACAACTTAACAGCAGCGGCGTAACCAGGGAAACCACGTTGAAATACCTTACACCCGAAATAGTAAATTCTGCTTTTAATAAAATGCCTGAAGAAGGCGATAACAGCTATTTTCTTTTGCTGGAAAAAAATTATTTTCTTGCCTTAAGCTGGGTCATTGCTGAGTTAGGAAAATTAAAAGACAATGGCCTGAAGATACTTATTGTTGCAGAAGCAATTCAGCAAACAGAAAAGCTCGATCACGCCGATGCACTCAACAAAGCGTTTGAAATTCTTGATGGCGATAAGCAAGCATTGCAAAACATACTTACTAATTCGAATGAAGTTATTAAAACCTACCTGGGCGAAAGAAACCTGGATAAGTTGATTTATGGGGTTAGTTCGGGGAAGAAGGGTTAGGGGTTTGGGGTTTGGGGTTTGGTGTTTGGTGTTTGGTGTTTGGTGTTTGGGGATGGTTAATGCTGAATATGTTTTTGGGCCAGCGAACTTATTTATTACTGTCGTATCCTACTTGCAACAATCTTTTTTTCGAACGAAGACTGCCTGCAGGAATTTTATCAAATATTTTTTTATAGTAGTTATCGCTTTCATTTATACGCATTGAAAATATTATAATCAAACCGCAACAAAAATCCCGCCGTTGAAGTCCTGTAAATATCCTTTACGATAGCAAAACGATAACTTAGATCAATACGCATCCTGCTAAATATAATAAGCTGGGCAACGGGTGCAAGGTCAAGATAACTTCTGCCTTTACCGAGATTCGTTTGACCCAATAATTCCAGCATCAGGTTCAGGTTTGTTTGTTTATAGCTTGTATACTCTTTTGGCAACATCAGTTTACCAATTGAAAAAACGTAGCCAAGTGCATTGCGGTATTTTGCAGGATAAGGAAATTTATTATTGCCGGCATTATCCGTAGCATGGAGAAATCCTGAAGTTACAGACAGGGAAACTTTATTAATTAGTTTGGTTGTTATCAACCCCGCCTCATAACCACTGTTCCTTTCATTCAACTCGATCGATTGCTGGTAAAGAGAACTGTTATTCAAAGTGGTTCTTGCATAGACTGCCATTCTGAAATGGCTATGCACCTCATCATTACTTAAAAACCTGTATTTAAAATACAAAGCTGCGCCATTGGCTTTAAACCCATTATTTTCATTTCCAAAAAAACCTTCAGCATGCATCATCATTTTACCTGAGATGCCCCACATAATTTCGGGGCGAAGCAGGTAATTATATTTGCCTGACCCATTTTCTTTCATGAAGGTATTGGTGCTGCGAAAGCCAAAACTTTTTGCAGCCATATTGCTTGCGGGTTCAGACCAGGTAAAAAGTTCCTGTGCCGTTACATGATGTGTAAGCAGGATAAATAAAATTGAAACTGTATGTTTCATTGAAGCTTGCGATTATTAATAAAAGAGGTTAAAACCAGATCAGGCTTTACCGGGAAGAATTATTCTTCACAAAAAGATAGATTGACTTATTAGAAATAATAGTCGAGTAAATCTTTTATTCCCAAAATAGTGATCCTAAATGGTTACATGGTAAATACGTGACCCTGCTGCAATCCCTTCTTTGCTACAGCATGTACCCGCAACTCCGGTTTTATAACAAGTCATCTTTGTAAGAGCTTCATTCTTTTTAAATTCTTTTGTAGGAACAAATCCTTTATCAAGTACCTGGATCGTTGTTTCGCCATTAAGCGCCTGGCTTTTTACATTAAGGAAATGAAAGACCATTCCGTCCATTTTCACATGGCTATCATCTTCTACCTCCATGTTGTTAAACCGAACATTTGCATTCAGCTTTGCAACATGGAAGCCCGCATCTTCCACTTTTTTCTTAAGCTCATCAAAATCAACTTTTGCATTTGGCTTAAATGAAATTTCAAAAGTGGAGTTTTTAATATTGGCTTTAACGTCATCTACATAGTCAAGAGACTTTAAAGCTTTGTTGATTGAATTACTGCACATGCTGCAGGTAAGGCCACTTGCCTGTAAGTTTACAGACTGTATTTGTACAAAAGCATTTGCAGAACAAATAAGAGCAATTGCCAGGAGTAAATTTTTCATCGTAATTTTTTTAAAAAATAAATTAATACATAAAGTAACAGTTACACCTTGAAGGCATAATAAGTTTATTCAAGAAAAAAATATCAAATGCGAAACGAACAGTTCCTTAAAAAGATTGGCGGGCCGAAATTTCCTGGCGGCGAGTTAATATGAAAGATATTCTTATCAAAAGAAACAACAAGGTTATCAGAAAAGGATACAAAATCATTTACAACTGCAACCTGCGAAAAGGAAGCATCATAATTATTAGAAACATTCTTGTGGGCATCGGCGAGTTTGTAAAACTTATGCTCGTCACTGCAGCAACCGCCTTTCTTTTCCTTCATACCGCAGCGGCTGCATTTATCATGATCAGCATCATAAAAATCAACTCCTGCGAGCTTGCCCATACAATAATGTACCTCCAGCGCAATGCCCGAAGACACCGTGAGGTAGATCATTGTTAGTATGGAAAGAAGGAGCTTTTTCACAAAGCGAAGGTACTTAAAATCCGGAAGATTTTAAAGCGGGTTTATCAAATCTTGGAATACGTTATATGATGGATTCTTAGTAATAAACGAGCTTTCTATTAATATTCAATGTTAAACAAACAATACTCAAGATTCAATGAAATACTGCGGTTAGTTTTCCCTGTGAGTATTGAATATTATACGTTGAATATTGTACGTTATATTTTGAACATCGGAATAGGCAGAATAAGCGCATACTCATTACCGGCTTAAGCTTAGAATAAATAAAAGTTCGAATTCTATCAGGGATCAAAAGGCGGAAAGGACAGCCGGTGCAACATCCCGATGTACAATCCGGATAGAGGCGAAAGCAACGAATTTAAAGTTTTAACTAGCCCCAGTGAAGGATAAGTGCTTACTCGACCTAATCCTCTATATTAAATGTTCAACGCACCATACTCAGGTTTCAACGAAATATCGCGGTTAGTTTTCCCTGTGAGTATTGAATATTGTACGTTGAATATTGCACGTTGAATATCGAGTATTTTCTTAAGCGCCGCCAAAATGATAAAGAAACCATTTAGCTAATAAGTTAACAGGCTCATAATGCCTTAGTTCACAAACCACCATTGTATCCCAAATCTCAAAATAAATCCCTGTGTAGGATAATGCAGTGCAGAAAAGTTATTGTTCACAAAGGCGACCCCATTTTTAAAACTTACTGTATTTAAATTCTCAGCACGGATATAACCGGTGAATCCTTTTATACGAAAGTGAACAAATGCATGGATATCCGGTAAATTACTCAGGGTAGTTGTATCCTGCGGTGAAAATTGTCCCATCACGGGAGAATAATTATAAGCTTTATAAGGAGTAAAATATCTTACCTCGAGGCCGGTGCTTAAATTCAAATTTTTATAAAAACGCCCTTCAAATGCAAGCCTGCTTCTTGTAAACAACAAAGGTACTTTGATGGGGCTGGCAGCATCCGTTTGCTGAAGCGTCGCATCGATATAATAGTTCCAGCGTTTTGAAACCTTTATCTTTTTGGAGGCAAAAACCTGTACGATGTTTATCGCCTTACTGTATTGAGCAGTATGATAATAGTCGGAAAAATAAGTATAGTTTGCAATTAAGTAATTTTTAAATCCGAGCGTAAAAAAAGGATTCGTAGCAGTTGCGCCGAACGTGGTAATGTTTTCTTTGTTAAAATTATTATTGTTGCCAAGATTAAAAGAAGAACGGTCATCGAAAATGAAAGAGGGCGTACGATTTACGTTGTTGAAAAATAAACTTATATCACCAAACTTTTTATTCAGATACCTGCCAAGACTGGCTGTAGCACTATAATCCCCGCTGTTAAAACCATTGAGGAAAAATTCTCCTTTCAATAAAACATCCCATTTTTTATTCCTTGTCCTGTTACGATATTCACCGTGAAGGATGATATTATAATTTTCGATCGCACCAGTGTACAAGGTTCCTTTAATGTTTTGAAATGTTGCGCCTGCTAAAATGAATTGGGATGTATTTTTTGTATCGGGAAATTGAATAAGCGAAAGATCATTGCTAAGTATGTTCCACTTCTCTGACCTGAAAAAAGTATCCCGGGTATTATCCAATAACAGTCCGTACCAGTTCTTGTAAATGGCAGAGTCTGGAATCACATCTCTATAACGATATTGATAAGTACTGCTTGTAAAGCTGTATTGTACCCTCAGCTTTGGATAAAACAAATATTCGGTGGTGGAATCATTTACTGCCAGTGAATCTCTTATACCAAGGTCATAGCTTTGGCGAAAAAAAATAGTAAAATCTTTATAAGTATTTCCTGTTGCTACGGTTGTTACAAATGGATTGCTATTGTATCCAAGGGTATTTGCCAGATTTACGGGAACGCTGAAACGCTGTTTGAAATTTGGGTTAAGCAAACTGGAATCATACTGTATCCCACCATTCTGTGAAGCCCGCAGCGTATTTCCTACCAACACAAAATATGAGTTATAACGTTTTCGCTTACCCTGGTAGTTTGCAAACAGCCTGTAATTATTATGATTGGTATTTTGTGAGGTGAAAAAACCGGGAGCGCTTATAAGCCGGTAATCAAAACCCACATTTAAATTTGGTTTGGGGTTTTGTGTATGCGAGGCCTTAAGCATTTGTTCTTTGCCGGAAGCAAGCTGGTAGCTTAAAGCAGAGAACGGCCTGGTCGTTTTATAGATCCTGGTGTTTTCCAGTGTAAACATGTACACATCAAATGCGTGGAAGCCAGCATCCCAACCAGGTTTGGCGAAAGTCTGAAATATTAAAGGAAAAGCCGCAGCACCGTGGTTACCCAGCGCTTGCCAGGCTGTTGGCACCGGGAAATATTTGTCAAAATCATTAACACCCGAATCCAACGAATTACGCCTGGTGGAATCAATATATCGATAACTGATCGTTAAAGAATCCTTTGAATCATCCCTGTGTTCAAAGCCAATTGTATCTTTTCGTGGGCCGGTTCCCGTTTGCCTCGAGGCATTATTCCCGGTGGGATTATTTGTAGAAGGTATATTGCTATCAGACGTTGCTGTTATGGGCCTTCGTTGCGCAAAGGTTGCGGTTATAATCACTAAAAACAATATTGTGAAACCTGTTCTTTTCATTTAAAATATTGCCGGAAATTATAACCCTGCGATCAATTCCTTAAAAATATGTGTCAGCTTGGGTTCAGCAAGTTTTGCAGCTTCAAGTACTTCTTCATGTGTAATGATATTGTCGTCGTCCCTGATACCTACATCTGTTATCACACTTATTGCAAAACAAGGAACATGCATATGGTTTGCCACAATCACTTCCTGCACGGTGCTCATCCCCACTGCGTCGGCTCCTAGAATTTCAACCATCCTGTATTCTGCATGTGTTTCAAAAGTTGGGCCCGTTACGCTTAGGTAAACACCCTCATGAACATCAATATTTTTGGCCTTCGCTATTGCTTTGGCTTTTACGATAAGGGCTTTATTGTATGCTTCACTCATGTCAGGAAACCTGGGGCCAAATTCTTTTTCGTTTTTTCCTATCAAAGGATTTGGAGTAAACTGGCTTATATGGTCCTTGATTATCATGATATCTCCTACTTTGTAGGACCTGTTTACCCCACCCGCTGCATTGCTGAGCATCAGCGTTTTTACACCCAGGTATTTCATTACGCGTATCGGGAACACAATATCCTGTGCAGCGTATCCTTCATAATAATGAAACCTGCCCGCCATTGCCACTACTCTTTTGCCACTCAATTCACCGAGGATCAACTTCCCACTATGTCCCTCCACTGTACTCACGGGAAAGTGTGGAATATCACTATAAGGAATTTCTTTGTCGATTTTTATTTCGCCGGTAAAACTTCCCAGCCCGCTACCCAATACAATACCAACTTCTGGTTGGGCATCGTACTGCGATCTTATAAAGGACACCGCATCATTAATTTTCGAAATCATAAGCAAGTTTTAAGTTAAGGCGTCAAAGTTAAGGGAAGATGGGGTTTTTTAGGCTGTTAACAAGTTAATAAAGTTGAGGGAAAGTTGATAGGGTTGATTAGGTTGATAAAGTTAACAGAGGTAATAAAGGCACTAATGTTTATTTAGTTGATGAGGTGAGGAATGAAATACTTATTATTTTAGAAAAAACTAAATCCTGTCGTACCAGGGGTTTGAGGAATTAGAGGTTTGGAAGAAGGCCAGGAATTTAAAAAATGAGCTATTTCACCTGGTTAAAACATTTCCAAAAGAAGAAAAATTCAGACTATCAGATCAACTTACAAGAAGTTCCAGATCGATCAATTCCCAAATAGCGGAAGGACATGGTAGAAAAACTTTTCCTGATAAATTAAGGTTTTGTATTATAGCCAGGGGTTCTCTAAGCGAAACGTTGAATCATTTAATAGATGCATTTGATTGTAATTATACTGACGAAATAATCCTAAATGCTTATCGAAATAAAATAGCCGAAATAGAAAGAATATTGAGTGGCTATGTCAATTACCTGGAAAAAAACATCCCTGTCAAATAGCTTCCCTTCTTAACTCTGTTAACTTTATCAACCCTATTAACTTTATCAACCCTATTAACTTTATCAACCCGTCAACTTTATCAACCTCTAAAAACCAACTCAACTTTTCCCTATCTTCGCCAAAATTTTTTACAACATGAACTTACACGAATACCAGGCTAAACAACTCTTAAAAAAATACAATGTACCGGTACAGGAAGGAATTGCATGTAGCACTGCAACGGAAGCTGAAGAGGCTTATCGCCAGATCCATACACAGTACGGGAGCAAATTCGCAGTTATAAAAGCGCAGATCCATGCCGGTGGACGTGGTAAGGGAACGATCGTTGGTAAAGAGCAGCGTGGAGTTGCTGTAGGGAAATCAGCTGAAGAGGTTGTAAACATTGCCCGCAATATTCTTGGTGGCACATTGGTTACTATCCAGACAGGACCCGAAGGAAAACTGGTAAGTAAGGTGCTGGTGGCACAGGATGTTTATTATGAAGGCCCAAACCCGGTGAAAGAATTTTACCTGTCCATATTACTTGATCGTACGAAGGGCGAAAATGTGATCATGTACAGCACAGAAGGCGGAATGAATATTGAAGATGTAGCGCACGATACACCTGAAAAAATATTTAAAGAATGGGTGAACCCCGGCGGGTTGCTGCAAGGTTTCCAGGCAAGAAAAATTGCTTTTAATCTTGGCCTCAGTGGTGAAGCATTTAAGAACTGCGTAAAATTTGTAACAAACTTATACAATGCCTATGTTGACCTGGATTGCGGCATGCTCGAAATAAATCCGCTTTTCAAAACCAGCGACGAAAAAATAATTGCAGTTGACTGCAAAATGAATGTGGACGACAATGCTTTGATGCGCCACGCCGATATTGCAGCATTAAGAGATATCAGTGAAGAAGATCCTACAGAAGTGGAGGCAGGCAAATTTAATCTGAACTTTGTAAAACTAGATGGCAATGTGGGTTGCATGGTAAATGGTGCCGGGCTTGCAATGGCTACAATGGATATGATCAAACTTAGTGGCGGCGAACCTGCCAATTTCCTGGATGTGGGTGGATCAGCAAATGCTCAAACAGTTGAAGCTGGCTTCAGGATCATTTTAAAAGATCCAAAAGTGAAAGCGATATTGATCAATATATTTGGCGGGATCGTTCGTTGTGATCGTGTAGCCCAGGGCGTTATTGACGCTTATCAAAGTATTGGAACGATCAACATACCGATTATTGTTCGACTGCAGGGGACAAATGCAGACGTTGCAAAAAAATTAATTGATGAAAGCGGCTTAAAAGTTCAGAGTGCTATATTATTGAGTGAGGCTGCTGCGCTGGTGAATAAGGCGGTAGCATAAACCTGTTAGGTCTTTGAGACCTAACAGGTTTACCCATCCCATTCTTTTGAATGGGATTTTTTTTGCCTGCCATAGATGATAGATACGCGGATAACACGGATAAACAGATAAGCACGGATTTATTTTTTGTTCCAAAAAAACACAGATCAATTACATTATTACCCGTGATATGTTGCGGCAACTGCATTCATCGTCAGGCATCTGTTCATCGGCGTACCTATCTTACAACACAATCAATAGCAACCGCAATATATAAGTACTATTTTTTACTATAAATTGCACTATAATAATTTCGATATGCAATTCCGTGATGCTGTTATTGATGATCTTCCAGCCATTGTTGCGATTTACAATTCCACCATTGCGGGCCGTATGGTTACTGCCGATACAGAACCGCTAGCAGTGTCCGATAAAATTCAATGGTTCAACCAGCATACCAGTTACAAAAGGCCCCTTTGGATTTTAGAAAATGAAGAGCAAAAAATAATCGGCTGGGTAAGCTTCCAGGATTTTTACGGAAGGCCGGCTTACAATGGCACTGCAGAGATCAGTATTTATCTTGATGAAACAGAAAGAGGGAAAAGCTATGGAAAAAAAATACTTGAATACGCAATTGAAAAATGCCCTTCATTAGGAATACACACTTTACTGGGTTTTATTTTTGCTCAAAATACAACCAGCCTGCAATTGTTTGCAAAACTTGGTTTTGAAGAATGGGCAGATTTGAAAGGTGTTGCTGTCCTTGATGAAAAGAGTTGTAGCCTTAAAATACTTGGAAGAAAAATACATTAATTGACAATTGATAATGCACAATTGATAATTGATAATTGGCAATTAATAGTTCTATTCAAACTAACTCACAACACAAAACTCATAACTCAGGACTCACAACTCACAACTCTCAACTCTTAAGCATGTTAGAAATAAACTTTTCTCCCTTTCCTGTTCTTCAATCGGAACGATTGCTATTAAGGTGCATAAGGCCTGAAGATGCAGGGCAATTATTTGTACTGCGCAGTGATCAAAAAATAATGCAGTTTCTTGACAGGGAACCTTTTAAATCCATTGAAGAAACAACTGAATTCATTCAGCAGAAAGTACTGAACAGTTTAGAAAGCAATGATGGCATACTTTGGGTGATTGAATTACAATCGGATCCGGGAAAACTCATTGGCACTACAGGCTTCTGGCGTTTGGACAAGGCTCATTACCGTGCTGAAATCGGCTACATGCTTCATTCCGATCACTGGCAAAAAGGAATTATGAAAGAAGCCGTAAGCATGAGCATTGATTGGGCTTTTGCAAAAACAGAAATACATAGTATCGAAGCAAATATAAATCCCGGCAATGAAGCTTCTGCAGCTTTATTAAAAAGTGTAGGATTTGAACAGGAAGCGTATTTTAAAGAGAATTATTATTTTAACGGGGTATTTAAAGATTCGATTATATTTTCCCTCGTTAAAGGAATTCACCGCTGATCACCGTGCATTGGACGTTGCATTTTACATCTTTCTTTTTAGAAGACTAAAAAAAGAAGTCTTCAAATTAACTTATACCAATTAGATATTAATACTTGTCTGTCAGCCTGAGCTTGTCGAAGGTGATCTTCCTAACTAACCCGGCTTCGACAAGCTCAGCCTGACAATTCTTCGGTGGTGCAGCTTTAATTTCTATTTG
>JBDSBG010000061.1:0-18519 GCA_039921685.1 Ferruginibacter sp. | reverse complement strand
CCAACTATTGCGTTCAATGACGGTAACCGTGTAACGCAGGAATTCTTTGCAAATTTCAATACAAAGGTGAAGAATATCGGTATCAATGGTACATTGGGCACTACCCTACGCACTAGTGTTGGTAAAGCTACAGGCGCAGGAAGTATCAATCTTGGTTTTTCTGAATTCCAGAGTATAGCCCTTCGCCAGGGAGAACCTAACGTATCTGTGATCAACTATCAAACTAAACTAAGAAGGTATTTTGGCCGTCTTGGACTTGATTACAAGAATATGATTTTCGTTGAAGGAACAGGTAGCTACGATACTGATAGCCGTCTGGCTCCGGTTGGAAGCTTTAGCAACAGCGACATTTCTTTATTTTACCCAGGTGTGAATGCTTCATTGGTGATCAGCAAAATGATCCCTGGCCTCGAAGAGAATAAGTTCATCAACTATATTAAATTACGCGGTGCGATTACAAAAACCGGTAATGCAACTCCATGGAGCCCTTACCAAAATACACCAGGTTTTGGTGTTGCGACTTTCTTCCCTTTTGGGTCTACACTTGGATATCTTGCAGGAACGACAATTTTTCCTGCCAAACCAAAACCTGAGTTCGTAAAGAACAAAGAAGTTGGTCTTGAACTTGGTTTCTTGAAGAACAGGATAAGTGTTGAGGCAAACTATTATAGCCAGGATAATACTAACCAGGTTCTAAACGTATCATTGTCTAACACTACTGGTTATACTAATGCAAAAGTCAATGCTGGTTCATTTACAAACAGAGGTTTGGAATTGGATCTGAAATTAACACCGCTTGTGAAGATCGGGCAATTGTCAGTTGATTTTAAGATCAACTATGCTCACCAAACAAATGAGGTTACAAGTCTTTTGGATGGAGTTGACCAACTCGGAATTGGAAATTACAATTATGCAATTGTTGGAAAATCAGCCTTTACTTTGTTGATGCCTGATTATAAGAGAGACAGGACAGAAGGTTCTGCTACTTATGGAAAAGTTATCGTGGACAGGATCACAGGTATGCCTACGATCGATCCTAATGTACAGGAATTTGGACATACAATGCCAGATGATCTGGTTGGCCTTAACTTAAACCTTACTTTCAAAGGATTCACTTTCGGTGTTACTGCTGAATACCGTACCGGGAACCAAATTGTAGCTGACGTATTAGGACAATATCTTGATGATAACGGTATTTCTCAGCGTAGCGCTGCAAATGGCCGTCGTGCTTTTGTTTTCCCTAATTCAGTATATGATGATGGTAGCGGCAAATTGGTAGAAAATTCCAATGTTTACACTAAAAATTATGGTCGTTCTTTTTATAACGCTGCTTCTAATACCGACGCAATAAGCAACTATGTTGCAAGTGGTGCATTCTGGAAATTAAGAGAAGTAGCGTTAAGCTATACTATGCCTTCCCGTTTCTTCAAAGGAAATACAATCAAGGGCGTTACGTTTGCTATCACAGGTAGAAACTTACTTACCTGGTTACCAAAATCAAATGTTTGGACTGATCCGGAATTTACTGGAAACGGAAACAATGCTTATTCGGGTAATGCAGGTGGTAGAAGTACAGGATACAATCTTCCGCCAACACGCATCTTTGGTGCAAACGTGGTATTCACATTCTAATAAATTTAAACACTGTAAATATGAAATTTAATATAAAAAACCTGGTATTTCTTGTGACAACTGTTGCTGTCACAGGTATCAGTTGTAAAAAGGAAACCTTTAATAATACCAACCCGGATAGTGTTACAGCTGTTACGGTTGATTACAGAACGGTACTTCCTCCATCCATGACTTCAACTGCTACCATTATCGATGGTGGAAGCTTTAAGTTCCTTCAAAACTGGATGGGTTATTGGGCACGTTCTGGTAGCTACCAGGATGTTACTGATGAGGAGTCGTACGTTTTTGATAATGATTTTAACGTTGGCGTTTGGAATAACTTATATGCCAATGCCACTAACTATAATTTTGTGGTTAATAAAGCGAAAGCCGCTGGTGCTGGTACATACGAGGCCATCGCACGTATCATGAAATCAATGGATTTTCAAATGCTGGTTGACGTTTATGGTAACGTTCCTTATTCGGGTGCTTTTCTTGGAGTAGAAGGTCGTACCCCTGCATATGATAAAGGCCAGGATATTTATGACAGTCTTTTTGTAGATATTGACCGGGCTATTGCTTTACTTAAAGATCCTGCGGCCACATCTGCGGATCTTAATGTAAACATTGCGGCAAACGATCTGATTTATGGTGGTAACACAACAAACTGGATCAAATTTGCAAATACGTTAAAACTGCGTATGATCATGCATGCTTTCCAGGCACCAGGCTTTGATGTTGCTGGTAAAATTGCAGTGATAGAAGCAGAAGGTAGCGGATATCTAGGTGCTGGCGAGAGCGCTACACTTAACCCTGGTTATTCAACTTCTAAACCCGCTCCATTCTGGCGTGCAAACGTACTTACAGAAGCAGGTGCAGCAACTGCAAACGGTGCCATTGAAAGAGCAAATGCTTATGCAGTAGGTCCTAACCCTGGTGGCCCGGCACAAGGGTATTATACCTGGGATGGTGATCCACGTGAAGACCAGTTTTATACACCGCCATCATCTGGCGTTCAAAGAGGTATCGCTTATGGTGAAATCGCAGGAACCAATTCCGATAATACCGGTGATAAATTATCAACTATTGATGGTGTAGGTTATTCACCTGACGGGGCAGCCTCTGATGCATGGATATTTACTGATTTCGAAAGTTTATTCTTACAGGCTGAAGCAAGGGAAAGGAATATCATTACTTCCGGTCCTTCTGCAGAAGTTCTTTTGAATTCAGGTATGGATCAGTCCTTCATCTATGTAGGACTTAGCGCCAGCGATGCAGACACTTACAGAACAAACAATGCAACATATCCGGATGTGGATTACAATGGTGTTTCACAAGGTCCTGGTCTTCCAGCCGGTGGATTGTTTACCATTCTTTCCCAAAAATGGTTTGCTTTAAATGGATTTAGCGTTCTTGAAGTTTGGACAGATTGGAGGAGAACAGATGTTGAGTATGGAACAGGTGGCGGATTCTTACCTGGCCCCCCACTTTCTATAAACCCAGCCCGTCCCGGAGCACTTGGCATCCCTATTCGTTTGTTCTACCCACAAAACGAGTACAACTTTAATGGACCAAATGTAGCAGCACAAGGAACAATTGATGTGAGTGCAGCTTCTACGTCGGCAACTGGAAGAATATTCTGGGATATCAACTAATCAAATAAAAAAATAATAACATCTAATATGAAAAAAATAATTGTATCATCTTTATCAATCGTTGCACTGGCAATCCTTGGTACCGGATGTTTAAAAGACAAAGGCTTCGAAGACCAGAACTATGGTTTGCAGGTGCCTGATTCCCGTGCCGTTAGTTTTCCGCAGTCGAGAAGTGCTTCATCGGTAACTTACGGAGTCTTGTCCTCAATCACACCCCTTGACATCGCTGGGCCAGTAATAGCTCTCGAAGCGCCAGGCCCTCAGTCAAGCGATACCCGTGTAACCTTGCAGATCAATGATGCATTGGTTACTGCTGATCCGGATTTGACATTGATGCCCGCATCAGAATATACAATCGATTTGAACAGGGTAATTGAAGCAGGTCAGTCTTTTGACAGCATCCTTGTGACTTTGCCCCATTCTGCCAACCTTGATCCGAATTTAATTTACGGTATCGGCCTTTCTATCACTAGTGCTGATAACAATTTTGATGTTGCTTCAAATATGAAAGACCTTGTTTTAAGGTTTACTGTGAAAAATAAATACGATGGTGTTTATGATAATACAGGAACCTTTGTTGATAATACCAATCCGGCTTTTACTGACAGGTATCCATTAGAATATCGCCTGGTTACTACCGGACCTGCCAGCGTTGATGTTCAATTGAACGTGAATGGGTCATGGGATCCTGCTTATCTTTTCTTTAATGGTACTGGAGGAAGTTTCTATGGTAATTACGGTCTGACTATGTCTTTTGATCCTGCAGACGATCATATTATTGAAGTACACAACTATTACGGTGACCAAACTAAGGCGCCAACTGCAGTTGGTGATCCTAGCCAGGGTAGTGGCGCTCCGACTTATGTTTCTGGGGGCCCACAATTCAGGAGCGCATCATTGGATCCTAGTGGTCTGAATGTATTTGATGATGATACAGATCCTGATAATCCAGTTATTTATATCAAGCATTGGATGTTTCAACAAAGTTTTATGGGTGGAACAAGTCCGAGAGTAGAACTTGATGAGACATGGACTCGCACGGGTGACAGGCCTTAATAGTTTTAACTATCGTTTTAATCTAATAGTAAAAAACCGCTTCATTAATGAGGCGGTTTTTTTATAACCGGAGATATGTAGAGGTTCCAGGTATTACCAAAAAAGTATTTGGGTCGGTATCCGGAATCCTGATTTCAAATAGTAACTTCGCCGTAAAACAAACTCATCTTTATGTCTGATCAAAAGCCTGTAGAAAACCAACTAAACATAGAAATATCTGAAGAGGTTGCAGAAGGTACCTATGCAAATCTTGCCATTATCACACATAGCCATGCAGAATTTGTGGTTGATTTTGTGAATGTGATGCCTGGTACACCAAAAAGCAGGATAAAGAACCGTATTATTCTAACTCCTTTTCACGCAAAGCGTTTTATGAAGGCTATGATAGACAATGTTAAAAAGTTTGAAGCTGCAAACGGTACAATACAGGATATGGAATCGGTGGAAATCCCTTTCAATTTTGGTGGGCCAACGGCGCAGGCGTAGGGAATGTTGAGGAATTTATCTATGATGAAGCTGTGGAAAGTCAGAAGTCAAAATTGAAAATTCAAAATTCAAAATTTGTCCTGCCGTGCTGATTATATTATAACCAAATTCAAAATTTAAAATTTACTCCTTACTGTAATATAATACAACCAAGGCTTGATCCTGTAATCTTTACGGTTTATGAATTCAGACTCATTCAAAATTCAAAATTTAAAATTCAAAATTCAACATTCCCCTCTCACATCATTCCCTCATCTGCAAAACTAAAATACCCTTCTTCACTTACTATAATATGATCCAGTACTTTGATATCAAAATAGGTAGCGGCCATTTTAATTTTAAGCGTTATTTCTTCATCTGCTTTGCTGGGTATCAGGTTACCCGAAGGGTGATTGTGGCTTAATATGATTGAAGTGGCTTCTTCTTCAATAGCTTTTTTTAGGATAAGTCTTGGATCGGCAACAGTGCCGGTTATCCCGCCACGGCTGATGATCTCAAAATGTTTTATTTTATTTGCACGGTTTAAAAAAATAACGGCAAACACTTCGTAGTTAAAATCTTTTAAAATCGTTTTTAAATAATCAGCAATTTCTTTACTGTTCCTAACTGCTGTTTTCCCAAGTATAGATGAACTATGCCTTCGTCTTCCCAATTCGAGTGCTGCAGAAATTGTTATCGCTTTAGCTTCACCAATTCCTTTTATTTTCTGAAAATCTTTCAGTGAAATTTTACCAAGCTCATTTAAATTATTTTTGCCAAGCATTAATACATCTTTAGCCAGTTCTACTGCTGATTTTTCTTTATTTCCATTGTTGATCAGGATGGCCAGTAATTCTGAATCGCTGAGGTATGAAGCCCCTTTTGCAATCATTTTTTCACGCGGCCTGTCATCAAGGGGCCAGTTTTTTATTGATGAAGCAGGGGGATTCATATTTTCCATAAATTCAAATTTAAATCAAGTAAACTAAATGTATTTTCGCACTGAATTTTATTTAGTTAAACCCAATCCTCAATCACATGCTGTCAAATGCGAAGATTTTTTCCGGCCGTGGATCTCAATACCTGGCTGAAAAAATTGCCAAAAAATTTGGTGAACCATTAGGTAAAGTAAATATTCAACAGTTTAGTGATGGAGAAATAGGAGTGGAATTCGTGGAAAGTATCAGGGGCCGGTTTGTTTTTTTAATTCAAAGTACTTTTTCCCCTACCGACAACCTGATGGAATTGTTGCTGATGATAGATGCAGCAAAAAGGGCTTCTGCTTACAAGGTGATTGCAGTAATTCCCTATTACGGTTACGCAAGGCAGGACCGCAAAGACAGGCCCCGGGTTGCCATCGGCTCCAAGCTGGTTGCCAACATGCTTACAGCTGCAGGGGCCGACAGGGTAGTTACCATGGACCTTCACGCGCCGCAGATCCAGGGTTATTTTGATATCCCGGTGGATCACCTTGATTCGTCTGCTATTTTCATTCCTTATATAGAAAATTTAAATCTTGCCAATCTTACCTTCGCAGCCCCGGATGTGGGAAGTGCCAACAGGATAAGAGAGATTGCCACCTTCTTTGAATGTGAGATGGTTATCTGCGATAAACATCGTAAAAGAGCCAATGAGATCGCCAGCATGGTAGTGATCGGCGATGTAACGGACAGGGATATTGTATTGATAGATGATATATGTGATACCGGCGGCACCTTAACCAAAAGTGCCGGGCTGATGATTGAAAAAGGGGCAAGGAGCGTAAGAGCGCTTTGTACTCACCCCGTACTTAGTGGGAACGCCTACGAAAATATCCAGAACAGTGTATTGGATGAGCTGGTAGTTTGCGATACCATTCCAGTAAAGCCAATATGCGACAAGATTAAGGTGCTTTCAACAGATGAACTGTTTGCAGTGGCAATAAGAAATGCATATGAAAACAAAAGTATCAACAGCCTGTTTATCAGGGGAAGGTTAAAGGGAAAAATAAGCAGTTAATTGGCAATTGAAAATGGATAATGGACAATTGATAATTGGGAATGAAGAGAGTATGGGGACATCGCTTCTTTTTAAATGCAATAATTGTCAATTGTCTATTATCCAGGCTCAATTCTGAATTATCCATTCTCAATTATCAATTGTTTCCCCTACCTTTGCGCCTCATAAAAAATTAAATAATAATGAAATCAATTACAATCGAAGGACAACTGAGGACCGAAAGTGGGAAAAAAGCCACCCGCCAACTTCGCTCTCAGGAACTGGTGCCAGGTGTAATTTACGGCGGCGAAACAGAGATCAACTTTTCTGCCCCTGCGGCTGCTTTTAAAAGCATCGTTTACACTGCTGAATTTATGCTTGCAGATATTAAGATAGACGGTAAAACCTATCGCTGCATATTAAAAGACCTGCAATTCAACAAAGTAAGCGATCTGCTGTCTCATGTTGACTTTTTGGAACTGGTAGAAGACAAAAAAGTAATTGCTACTTTGCCATTGAGATACACTGGTGTACCTGCAGGTGTGAAAGCTGGCGGTAAGCTTGTTACTAAAATGAAATCGATCAAAGTAAAGACCCTTCCTAAATATTTAAAAGAATTTATCGAAGTAGATCTTACCAACCTGGAACTGAATGAAAACATCAGGGTTGAGAATATCCCCGCTGAGAATATGGAACTATTAAATTCTCCGAGAATTCCTATTGCATCGGTAACAATGACCCGTCAATTGAAACAGGAGGAAGCTGCTGCACCTAAAGCTGCCGCTCCTAAAGCTGCTGCGCCTGCTGCCGCTGCAAAAACGCCAGCCGCTGCCGCTCCAGCTAAGGCTGCTCCAAAAAAATAAATTGTTTTTTTATAGATAAAAGCCCTTTGTATAAAAGGGCTTTTTTATTATTAACAGGAGGCAAAGTCAAACTTAGCTAACTTTGCGCTCCTAAAATACACTACTAATGGGAATGGATAGAAATACAGTGATCGGTTTTATCCTGATCGGTGCACTGTTAATAGGGATGTTTATAATAAATAGCAAGAGCCAGCTTGCTTATGAAGGTGAAAAAAAACGCAAGGCAGATTCAGCAGAAGCTGCTGACAGGGCAAGGGTAAAGAATGATACTGCTGCCATCAAAAGAGATTCGGCGCAAATAGCTGCCATGCAAACTCCCAAACAGGCTACCGCTTTCCAGGTGAACGCAACAACGGAAAAAATGACCACGATAGATAACGAGGTTTTGAAGATCACGTTTTCCAACAAGGGTGCGCAACCACGAATCGTTGAACTAAAAAAGTATAAAAAATTAGATGGTACCCCTGTAATTATACAGAAAGGTGATTTTAATAAATTATCATATAGAATTAATACTGGTAATAATCATACGGATTCCTCAGACGGCCTTATTTTTTCAGAACCCATTATTGCTAACGACGGTAAAAATCAAACAATCAGCTTTAGTATTGGAGATAGCCTGGGCAGAAAAGTTACCCATAAATACACGGTAAAACCAAACGATTATTTGGTGGATCTTGATATATCAGTCAGGGGCGCTGACCAGTTATTTACGCAGAATTCAATAAATTTTACCTGGCAGGCAGAGGCAGAGCAAATCGAAGTGGACCATAACTATGAACTAACGCAAACCCATGTGTGCTTTGTAAAAGACAATGATTTTGATTTTGAATATCTTGGCACTGGCGGTAGTATGGAGTTTAGCAAACAGGTTGACTGGATTGCGTTAAAGCAACAGTTTTTTGCAACAGCCCTTGTAGCGAAAAATAAATTTGCGTCTGCAAATACAAACTGGGTTGTACCGGCCGACACTAACAGTCACTACTTAAGCCAGCTAACTACGGCGGCAAAATATAATATCAGTGGTAACGATCCAAATATTGGATTGCAGTTTTATTATGGGCCAAGTGATTATAATATACTGAAGAAGTATGATAACAAAATGGAAAACATGGTTCCTTATGGAAGTGGCGTGTTTGCGTTTGTAAAATACATTAACCGGTATTTCCTGCTGCCCGTATTCGATTTTATTCAAAATAATGTTGCCAGTATGGGAATTGTGATCCTGCTGCTTACTTTACTCATTCGCCTGATAACATCCCCCATTTTATATAAGAGTTATCTGAGCGGAGCAAAAATGAAAGTGCTAAAGCCGGAAGTGGATGCCCTTAAAGCAAAATATAAGGACGACCAGCAGGCTTTCAGCATGGAGCAGATGAAGCTGTGGCGTTCAGCAGGTGTAAGTCCATTGGGGGGCTGTTTACCGGCCTTGTTGCAGATACCGATATTCATGTCGCTTTATTACTTCTTCCAATCTAACATTGATCTACGGGGCAGGAGTTTTTTATGGGCACATGACCTTGCAGCTTATGATTCTATCGCTAAACTCCCCTTTACTATACCTTTTTATGGCGATCATGTAAGTTTATTCACACTAACGGCCGTGGCTACCAGTTTATTGATATCCATCTACAGCATGAGCAATATGCAGGATAACAGCAACCCGGTAATGAAATACATGCCCTATATATTCCCTGTACTATTACTAGGTGTGTTTAATAAATTGCCGGCGGCGTTAACCTGGTATTATACTGTTTCAAATACAATTACGCTGATCTTGCAGATCGTTATTCAGAAATACATTATTAACCACGAAAAGATATTGGCTCAAATTAGTGAGAACAGGAAAAAGCCTGTTAAGAAATCAAAAATGGCAGAACGCATAGAAGCCATGCAGGAAAGTCAGAAAAAGTTACAGGAGTTGAAAAATAAACCGAAAGGAAAATAAAAAGTTAATTGTAGCCCCAATCCCGTGTTTTTAGACACGGGATTTTGTTATCCAGCCAGTTCCTGAACATTTGGCATAGGTTTATATTACCTTTAGTAATCAAATTTTTTATTATGAGAAATTGGACTCTACTCCTTCTTTGTTTTATCGGTAGCATAGCTTTCACAAGTCATTCCGTTGCTCAAAAAATTGTGAATGAGGCAACCATCAATTATACTATTTCAACAGAATCGACCAACGATAAAACCACTGCGACAAAAACCCTGGAAGGTGCCACGCTCACAGTTTATATAAAAGGGAATCAAAGCAGGACAGATATGGTTAGTGCCATGGGTACTGAATCAAATTTATACGACTCGAGAACGGGCAAAGGAACTATCCTGAAACAGTACAGTGGACAAAAACTGATGATCAGCCTTACCAATAACAACTGGGAACAGAAGAACCAGTTTTATCAAAACATGAAATTCAGCATAGACAATTCTGAACAAATGATTGCCGGGTTGAAATGTAAAAAGGCAACAGGTAAATCTGCGGACGGGAATACATTGATCGTTTATTTCGCCCCTGATGTTGTGCTTTCAAATAAGCAATATAGCAATGCATTCACACAATTGCCAGGGCTACCTGTTCAATATGAATTGCAAGCTGGTAAGCTAAAGTTTAAATACCTGTTAAGCAGCGTGAATTATGATCCGGTACCAGTTGCAAAGTTTGAGATACCGAAAACAGGGTTTAGAATAATGACTTATGAAGAGACACAGCAATTGAAAAAAGGAGAAAACTAATTGAAGGAAGCCATTAATTGAAAAAACCGCTATAAAGCGGTTTTTTAATTTGATTTGATAATTAATTTCATCCCGGCGTATCCTTGTTTAATCTCGGGAACTATTATTTTTTGCTTATAAGGTATAATATAAATATTACTTCCTTTTTGATAAGTAACAACATTGCTAGAGATTAAAGAACCATTCTCTTTTTGAAGACCTGTTAATAAACTTCCTTTATATTTTAATCCAGCTTTTAAATTAAGTGAAAGTGAACTTTTAAGGGATGTATTTGCCGGAATATTCAGGTTTATTTTATTCCTGGTCTTCTTACCAATGCCCCTGTCCGCAAACGACATGAGCATATTCCCTGCAAGAATACCTATGATGAGTATTGATTTGGTTATTTGGCTCATGTTTAATAAATTATAATACTGTTACAAATATACTAATTTTTTCTGCTTGTTCACATACCATTCATCAAAGTTTTTTAAATAAATTATTTATAAGCTAAAATCCTCAAAATTCAGGAAGAAAACTTGCTAACTATGCCTTTTATCCCTAAATTACAATAACCTATAAATAATGAGTAAAAACCCTCATAGACAGGATCGGGAAGAATTAAAGGAATTACTACAGCAGTACGCCAATCTTAAGGCTGGTAAAAGCTATTCTTTTATTGAAGAAGATGGCTTTGAACGAATTATCGATCACTTTGACGAAAAAGAGCAGTATGCCCAGGCGCTGGAAGCTACTGAATCTGCAATGGAGCAGTATCCCTATTCTGCTTCACTTCTTATAAAAAAGGCCGACTTACTGATCTCTCTTCGCCGGTACCAGGAAGCGCTGTGCATTTTAGAACAGGCTGAATTATTAGACAGCACAGACAGTTCCCTCTATATTTTAAAAACCGATGCTTACCTGGCGCTGGATCTCCAGGAAAAGGCAGCCGGTCTGCTTGAAGCAGCCATCGAAACCTTCGAAGGTGAAGAGAAAATAGACCTTTTGTTCGAACTGGCGGATGTTTATGACGACTATGAAAATTTTGAGAAGGTCTTTGATTGCCTCAAAATTATCCTGGAACAGGATCCTTCGAATGAAGAAGCATTATACAAAATATGTTTTTGGACGGATTTTACAGGCAGGAATGAAGAGGGCATTAAGCTGCATCAAAAGATTATAGAAGAATCCCCTTTTAGCGAATTAGCATGGTTCAATCTTGGTGCAGCTTACCAGGGATTAAAACTGTACGAAAAGGCAATTGATGCTTACCAATATGCGGTAGCGATAGATGAAAAGTTTGATTATGCTTATCGCAATATGGGAGATGCTTTTATCAAACTTAGAAAATATAAGGATGCGATAGAAGTTTTGGAGAAGGTTCTTGAACTTACCCGGCCTGAAGCGGTGATCTATGAAGCGATCGGCCACTGTAATGATAAGGTGGGCAATTTTGCCCAGGCAAGGTTCAATTATAAAAAAGCCTGCCATCTAAACCCGGAAGATAGCCAGATGCATTATAAAATTGCATGCACCTATATGAATGAAGGTATATGGCATAATGCAATAAAATCCCTGGAAACTGCTTCCAAAATGCATTTGATGCAACCGGAATACAATCTTGCATTGGGCCGTTGTTATATGCAGCTTGGCAATATTGATGAAGCAATAACTTACTTTGGAAATGTAGTACGGGTAAGGCCAAAAAATATTACCGGCTGGGTTGAATTATTAAAATGTCTTTATCTGGGAAAATTGTTTGACGAAGGATTGGAATATGCCGCCTTTGCCTTTGAGCAAACCGATTCCAAACCGATTTTTATCTTTTTTAAAAGTATGTTTCTTTTTGCGACAGGTAAATCCAAAGAAGCATTACTTTGTCTTGAAAATGGAATGATAATTAACTCGAAATTGATCAAGCAATTTATAGAGATCAATCCTGCTATATTACAACATCAACAGGTGGTGGAACTTATTGCGAAGTATAAGAAGAAAAAATCCCGCTAAAATTTCGCCCTTCATTTTTCCTGCATTATTTCATATGCATTAAATATCTTTGCCGCCACATTAGAAAAAATCAGCAATGAATTTTAACCTTACACAAATTCCCGAAAGAACAAGCAAACCCCGTTCTAACGGCATCACTATGGTGATGGATAAAGGCCTCAGCATACAGGAAGCAGAGAATTTTATGAGTATAGCTCATCCGCATGTGGATGTAGTAAAACTTGGATTTGGCACTTCCTATGTTACGCCTAAGCTTAAAGAAAAGCTGGAAGTGTACCGGTCGTATGGTATGCCTGTATATTTTGGAGGCACTTTGTTTGAAGCCTTTTTGATAAGAAACCAGTTTGACGATTATATAAATGTGTGCAAAGAGTTTGGTGTAAGTTATATGGAGGTGAGTGATGGTTCTATCACGATTCCACATACCGAAAAATGCGGCTATATTGAAAAACTTACCAAACACGGAGTAGTATTGAGCGAGGTTGGAAGTAAAGATGCTGCACATATTATTCCTCCGTATAAATGGATTGAGTTGATGCGGGCAGAACTTGAAGCCGGTTCAACTTATGTGATTGCGGAAGCGAGAGAAGCGGGGAATGTTGGTATTTACAGGGGAACGGGGGAAGTCAGGGAAGGGCTTGTACAGGAAATTTTGACCCAGATACCAGAAGAGAAGATCCTTTGGGAAGCACCGCAGAAAGCACAGCAGTTATACTTCCTGGAATTGATTGGCTGTAATGTGAACCTGGGAAACATTGCCCCTTCAGAAGTGTTGCCACTGGAAGCGATGCGTATCGGCCTTCGCGGTGATACTTTCGAACTTTATCTAGACAAATAACAACATAATGGATCTTTATGGTTTGATAGGTTATCCCCTTGGGCATTCTTTTTCAAAAAAATATTTTGCTGAAAAATTTAAAAAAGAAAATCTTGCAGATTGCGCTTTTGAATTATTCCCTTTAGAAAATATCAAGGCCTTTCCAACTCTTATCAATAAAGAAAGAGAACTCAGGGGATTAGCTGTAACAATTCCTCATAAAGAATCTGTCATTGCTTATCTGACCTTGCTGGATGATAAGGCAAAAGAGATCGGTGCAGTCAATTGCATAAAAATTTCCAACAAACATTTATTTGGTTATAATACGGATGCATTTGGTTTTGAGATGTCCTTTGTTCCTCTTTTACAAAGTAATCATACCAGGGCATTGGTTTTGGGTAGCGGCGGTTCATCCAGGGCAGTACAATACGTATTGAAAAAACTGGGCATAGAATTTTTGGTTGTCAGCAGGAAAGAAATAATTGGGGAAGGTTCTATAACTTATGCTGCGATTGAAAAAAAAACAATTGAAAGTTATAAGGTAATAATAAATTGCACACCAATCGGCATGTTCCCTAACGAAGAAGCTTATCCGCAAATACCCTACCAATGGCTTGATAATAAAAATCTGCTTTACGATCTTGTCTATACACCTGCTCAAACTTTATTTTTAAAAATGGGCTTGAAGCAAGGGGCACTTATCAAAAACGGTTATGAGATGCTGACCATACAGGCTGAGGAGAATTGGCGGATATGGAGAGATTAACCTAAGTCCACTGCTGGTGGCTTGAACATGCGGAAGTTGCAGTAGTTCGGCACGATATCATTCTGTCATTTTAAGCCCCCCCCAGCTATCAACTGGGCGAGATTTCGACTCACCGAGATGTCAACTCACCGAGATGTCAACTCATCGAGATGTCAACTCATCGAGATGTCAACTCACCCTGAACATGCGGAAGTTGCAGTTGTTCGGCACGATATCATTCTGTCATTTTAAAGCCCCCAGATCTCAACTGTCCGAGATGTCAACTCATCGAGATGTCAACTGCTCGAGATGTCAACTCACCTTGAACATGCGGAAGTTGCAGTAGTTCGGCACGATATCATTCTGTCATTTTAAGCCCCAGATATCAACTGGGCGAGATGTCGACTCACCAAGATGTCAACTCACCGAGATGTCAACTCATCGAGATGTCAACTTGCCGAGATGTCAACTGCTCGAGATGTCAACTCACCGAGTTGTCAACTTGCCGGGACTCGTTTCAACAGACTTGTTCAGGGCTTAGCCCCCATATTTCGTTTATATAATGGGCTCCTTTTAAAGAACTTGTAAAATATTCTTTAATTCCCCCGGCACCGACATTACTTTTTTATTCGTGTAATCATAACAGATCATTCCTGTTTTTACTTTTGCAATGATAATATTACTATCTCCGCGTTTTGTTTCAACCAAATAAAATAATTCAAAACTTACTCTTGAAATTTCGCCAACTGCAATCTTAATGTTCAACACGTCTCCATAAAAAGATTCATTCACATATTCCACCACAAGATCACTCATGATAAGTCCGGCGCCTGCCACATCAAGTTCAGTGTAATGATGTTTCTTCAACCATTGAACCCTTGCTTCGTGGATGATGCTCACAAGAGAATCATTTCCGAGGTGATTCCCGTAATTAATATCTGTGATCCTGACAGCGATATTGATTGTGTCAATAATATTTGCAGGTATTTCGAGTTTGATCCTACCCATCATATTTTTTTAAAAAATCAATCAGTTTTTTTGTTGCTTTTTTACGATGGCTGTATTTGTTTTTTTCTTCCATCGTCATTTCTCCAAAACTTTTACTGCTTCCATCAGGAATAAAAATAGCATCATATCCAAAACCATTCGCACCTATTTCTTCTTCTATGATCTTACCTGTACAAATTCCATCAAACAGGTATTCCTTTCCCTGAATAATTAATGATATAACTGTTCTAAATCTTGCCTTCCTGTTTTCCTGTCCTTTTAAATTAGTAAGTAGTTTTTTGATATTTTTTTGAGGATCACTCTCATCACCTGCATACCTGGCGCTTTTTACGCCGGGCTCACCATTCAATGCTTCTACCTCCAGGCCGGTGTCCTCGCTAAAACAGTCTTTGCCGGTAAGCTGGTAAATTGTATTCGATTTCTCCAGGGCATTTTTTTCAAGCGTATCATGCGGTTCGGGAATGTCAATGTCAATACCGCCTTCTTTCAAAGAAATTATTTGAAACCTGTCGTTTAGCACCGACCTGATCTCATCTACCTTGTTTTTATTATTAGTGGCAAATATGAATGATTGCATATAGATTTTATATATGGCTAAATGGAAAACATCTTTTTTAAACAATTCCATAACTGCGTTTTTTCTTTTTTATCTGAAGCAAGTTTCTTCAACGCGGGTGCAGCCAGGTATGACTGATTATTGTACTGCTGAACCTGGTAGTCGGGAAAGTTAAGAGGAAATTCGAGCGTAGACAGCTCAATTCCGAGGCATATAATCGATTCCGGCTTAAATTGCTGCTGCAATATTTTATAATTAATACCCGGATTCTTATTGAAATTAATAAGCGCTATATCAGCCAGCGAAAGCTTACAGGCTGTGAGAATATCAATCAAAAAATTAAGGTCTCCCTCGGGCAGGTAAACAGCAGTTTCATCATTTACGACGAGCAGGATATTCTTTTTATTACTTCCCAGGTATACGAGGCCCTCGTCCCCTTTCAAGGATTTGTTTTTTAATTGTTTACTATCTAAGTCAACCAGAGAATTCCTGTATAATTCGCCTGCCAGAAATGGAGGCAATTGAAAATTGTCTAAACTCATAAAACCGGGGTTTGGGTCGCTGTTTTTTCGTTTCTTTGCATAAAATTAATGAATATGATTGCTGCCGCCGATTTTAATATTACAAAAGCCAAACGAAGTAAACTCAACGACATAAGCCTGGAAAATATTCCTTTTGGGAAGCACTTTACCGATCATATGTTAGAAGTCGATTATGAAGACGGAGAATGGAAAACAGTTGAAATAAAACCCTATCAGCCTCTTATGATGGAACCTTCTATGGCCGCCATCCATTATGGACAAGCAATCTTTGAAGGAATCAAGGCATACAAAAATGCTTCGGGTGAAGCTTATATTTTCAGGCCAATTGATAACTTCAAGCGTTTTAATGTTTCTGCGGAAAGAATGCAGATGCCGCCGGTTCCGGAAGAAATATTTATGGAAGGGATGAAAATGCTGGTGGAACTGGATAGGAATTGGATCCCTGCTAAAGAAGACCACTCCTTATATATAAGGCCTTTTATGTTTAGTACGGACGAAATGATTGGAGTAAGGCCGAGTGAGAAATATAAGTTCATGATCATTTTAAGCCCAACCGGCCCTTATTACAGTACGCCAATGCGTATTTACGTCGAAGAGCAATATGTTCGTGCGGTGCCGGGCGGAGTAGGTTATGCCAAGGCGGCCGGTAATTACGGCGCCGCAATGTTTGCGACCGCTGAAGCGAAGAAAAAAGGATACGACCAGGTTTTATGGACTGATGCCTATGAACATAAATATGTGCAGGAATGCGGTACCATGAATGTGTTCTTTATTATAGGAAATACTGCCATTACACCCGATTTGCAGGCGGGTACCATATTAGCCGGGGTTACGCGTGACAGTACCATTGCCATATTAAAAGACATGGGTTTTAATGTAGAAGAACGGCCACTGAGTATTGACGATGTTATAGATGCTTATAAAGCGGGGATACTGTATGAAGTTTTTGGTACAGGAACCGCTGCTACTATTTCACTTATAAAAGAGCTTCGTTATAAGGATTTTACAATGACTTTTGATGTGGAAAAATGGCAGACAGCCCCGGAACTGAAGAAGCGTTTTAACGACATCCGCTATGGAAAAACGGCAGATACGCATGGCTGGATGTACAAAATATAGCCTTGAGCTATTAGCTGTTAGCTTTGAGCGCTTACTCCCAGGCCAGGGAAATTTTTACACTTTAAAGAACAAGGCAATTCCGGGAAGAAATCTTTTTAATTTTTAATTTTTAATTTTAAATTTTCTCCCTACCTTCGCCGTCCGAAAAATAAAAGGTTATAAATGCCAACTATACAACAATTAGTAAGAAAAGGAAGAGAAATTATTAAGGCGAAAAGCAAATCCAGGGCTTTGGACAGTTGTCCGCAGCGCCGTGGAGTTTGTACCAGGGTATATACCACAACGCCTAAAAAGCCAAACTCAGCTTTGCGTAAAGTTGCCAAAGTTCGTTTGACAAATAAAATCGAGGTAATTGCCTATATACCAGGTGAAGGCCATAACCTACAGGAACACTCTATCGTGTTGATACGTGGTGGCAGGGTAAAGGATCTTCCTGGTGTACGTTATCATATCGTGCGTGGTAGCCTTGATACTGCAGGTGTGAAGGATCGCAAGCAGAGCCGCAGTAAATACGGTACCAAGAAAGAAAAAGCTAAGAAATAATCAACAATTAATAATTAATAATTGATAGTTACAACGGTAGTTATTAATTACAATATCAACATACAATGCGTAAGACACAACCGAAAAAAATTCCATTAGCACCAGATCCAAAATTCAAGGATAAATTGGTTACCCGTTTTGTAAACAATTTAATGTGGGAAGGTAAGAAGAGTGGTGCATACAATATTTTTTATGACGCTTTGGATAAAGTAAGCAAGCAAACCGGCGAAGAGGGTTACGAAGTTTGGAAAAAAGCTTTGGCAAACATTACCCCGGGAGTGGAAGTCCGTAGCCGCCGTATTGGTGGAGCTACTTTCCAGATCCCTGCTGAAGTTCGCCCTGACAGGAAAGTTTCTCTTAGCATCAAATGGATGGTTAAATATAGCCGCGACAGGAATGGCCGTAGCATGGCAGATAAATTAGCAAACGAAATTGTTGCAGCAAGTAAAGGTGAAGGTGCATCTTTCAAAAAGAAAGAAGATACACACCGTATGGCTGAGGCAAATAAAGCCTTTGCACATTTCAGGATCTAACTGAATTTTGATAAAATTATTACAGCCCCTGGTTTATCCGGGGGTTTTTTATGTACGGCCGTAAGCAGGCATTATCCCAATTAATTGAAGCTACGCTACAAAAGATTTGAAATTTAAATTCTTAGGGGAAATTTTTAACCACAGAGGTCGCAGCGTTTTTTCACAGAGGTAAAGGAGGTGTAATACCAATTAGATATTAATACTTGTCTGTCAGCCTGAGCTTGTCGAAGGTGATCTTCCTAACTAACCCGGCTTCGACAAGCTCAGCCTGACAATTCTTCGGTGGTGCAGCTTTAATTTCTATTTG
>JBDSBG010000060.1:0-22715 GCA_039921685.1 Ferruginibacter sp. | reverse complement strand
GGTATCTTCTATTTTATAATTCTATCGGGAGCTGCCGCATTATTTCGCCTGCTTGTGTTACCCCGGATTTTCTCCACACTAGTTTTCCATTTTGGAAAATCATCAGGGTTGGCACAGATTGTACGTCGTAAAGTTGCGCATAAGTAGGATTTCTGTCAATATCCATTTTAATGATGGTTGCCTTGTCTCCCACTTTTCGTTTTACTTCCGCTAAAATTGCTGGCATCATTTTGCAAGGGCCACACCATTCTGCAGAAAAATCCACCAGGAGGGGCGTTGAACTTGCAATAAGTTTTTCGAAATTATTCATGAGTCTTTGTTTAAGATGTAAAAGTCTGTCCTACCAGCAACACTCTCTTACAATAATTATTCCCCTTCCGCCCCGGGGATTTATTTATTAACCCCTAATTTTATCAAATGCTTTTAAACGTTTTAACACAGCCATGGCCCTGGTATGTATCAGGCCCATTAATAGGTCTAATGGTTCCTTTTCTTTTGTTAATGGGAAATAAAAGCTTCGGTGTTTCATCATCACTACGACATATTTGTGCAGCATGCTTACCCGTAAAAATTCCTTTTTTTCAGTATAATTGGAAGAAGGAAATATGGAACCTGTTTTTTGTAGCGGGAATACTTGTAGGGGGCTTTTTAGCTACAAGCTTTTTAAACAATACACAACCTGTTCGGGTAAACCCTGCGCTGGTACAAGATCTTACTAAGTTTGGCATCTCTGATTATACAGGTCTTGTGCCACAAGATATTTTCAATTGGTCGGCCCTCTTAACTGCAAGGGGAATGATCATGATGCTGCTTGGTGGTTTTCTTGTTGGCTTCGGAACGCGATATGCCGGCGGTTGTACAAGTGGTCATGCCATTATGGGGCTTTCTAACCTGCAATTTCCGTCATTGGTTGCAACAATATGTTTCATGGCCGGTGGATTTATCATGGCCAATCTTATTCTACCTTATATTCTTCAGTTATCATGAGCAAAAACATCACAAAGGACGAAAAACAGCATCATGAGTTTCTAAAACGCAATGCGGATTTTGAAGCACGCAGCCTTGATACCGAGGGACTGAATGAATCTGAATTAAAACATCCTTCCTGGTATAACATAAAATATATGCTGTTGGGAATTTTGTTCGGGATACTACTCGTAAAATCGGAAGTGATATCATGGTTTCGTATCCAGGAAATGTTTCGGCTGCAAAGTTTCCATATGTATGGAATTATTGGTTCTGCAATACTGGTGGGCGTAGTGAGTGTTTTTATTATCAAAAAATTTAAAATAAAAACCATCTATGGTGAACCCATTGAGTTGCCGAAAAAAACTTTCAATAAAGGGCAAATTTATGGCGGATTGATATTTGGATTTGGATGGGCACTCACGGGAGCCTGCCCCGGGCCACTGTTTGCACAGATCGGTACAGGAGCGACTGTTACCATGGTCACTCTATTTAGCGCCATTGTTGGTACATGGCTTTATGGCTTGTTGAGGGATAAACTACCGCACTGATCTTTTCAACAAAAATTTTCCTTACTGCGATTGCTCCAGCAGTAATCTTGCTGGAACATTGGGAAACATGATTTGTATCTACTGTCCAGCTCCGGCACGTGGCAATACTTCAGCATTACAATCTTTTACAACTCATCACTGCATTTCCACAATCCAACCCTTTCCATCTTTTATGATGCAGGATCCAGGTTTAGGTTTGCCTCATAATTAATTCCTGGGATGAAATGAATTAGTTTTCAATTCATCACTGAGCATTCGTCATCATAGCATGGAAATAAACATCGTCATATTCATAAACCTGCTTTTATATGCGGTCGTGGTAAGCCAGCCTTTCATTTATATGATAGCATTGGGTGACGTGCAAAGGAATCTTCAGCCAAATACCTATATAGAACTGAGGAAATTACTCGATAAAAACTTTCGTAAGAAATATACCTGGGTTATTTACACTTCGTTGGTCAGTTCTACCCTGCTTACTGTTTTATGCATGGCGCAGCCTGATTGCCTCATGTTCATTACCGCCGCAATTGCATGGATCGTATTGATTATGGAAATCTTTTGGGCAGTAAAAGGGAATCGGCCCATCAATAAAATAATCAACAGTTGGACTGAAAATAACTACCCTACTAACTGGAACGAATACAGGATAAGCTGGTTTCGCATTTACGCTAAAAGACAAATAGTAAATATCATTGGATTTCTCAGCCTGCTGGCCGGAGTAGTGTTTGGATGAAAAAAATAAAAAATAAAAATAAAAATTAAAAATATGAAAGCTTTTCTTAGAAGGACATTGATCCTGGTACTGGGGCTTCTCGCCAGGTTGTCACCGGTTTTTGCTCAAGAGAAATTAAATATAATTCCTTTTCAAAGGGCGTTGGATGAATCTTATAAAAATGCAGTAGCCATTAAGGATAAGCAAAATGGACAGGAATTGAAAAAGGCGACAGATAAAATGATTGTTTCATTTCAAAAAACCATAGCTGAAATTTCGGCTCCGTTGCTGAAAGCATTCCAAAAGGATATTGATGAAACTGAGAAACAATTGAAAGCACTGGAACAGAAATATCCATCTAAAAAAGGCCGCTTCGATCTTCCTGCAGACATGAATGGTTTACCGTCTCCCATTTCCGTATACGGCCTGGCAGCCAAAACCGATATACCTGCTATCTACCAACCATACTACGATAAACTGGAAAACAAGCAGAAACAATTGCGGGAACTTGCAGAAAAGAATAACCTTTACCAGGAAATTTATGACAAGGAGGGAACCGCGGGCCTGGAAAAAAGAGCCGCAACTGAGGTAGATAAAAATCCGATGGTTCAGCAGATGGGGGGTGTAGAAAAATTAAAGAATATGACTGATGCCGAACGCAAATTGGCAGCAGAAAAATTGAAATCAGAGATCACGCAAAACCCTGGAATGCTTTTAAGTGCAGGTGCAGATCCCGGTATCACGTCTATGCAGCAAAAGATCATGTCCGACCCGGAATATGCAAAACGTTTCAGCAAAATGAGCGAAGCTGAAAAAGAAACTGAAATTAAAAAATACATGACGGTCAAACCAATGCAAAGAGATCCAAATTCCGTTTACACAAGCAATGTTCAGTCAACCAAAGCGCCGACTGATCTTGATAAATCGCGGGAGCTAGATGAATTACTTGCAAGGACACAAAAGCGAATGGAAGAAATCACTCTCACCAATACCCGCATGGCCAGCCAGGCCAACAATACCCTTGAAGAATTGAAGGCACAGTTGGCAAACTGGCAGGAAGCAACAAGGAAAGCAATTCCCATCGTAGAACTAGGTGAATATGGGCACGATCATGATCCGGAACTTGTGCAGGCTATGGAAATAACCGGTAAATATGCAGGTTACTTTATTGAACAGCTGGAAATAACGTTCAGGGATAACTGCTGGAAGCAATATATGTTTGGGGTGAAATCATCCCTGCTTGAAGTAGGTCAATATGCGGCTACTTATGAATGGGGACAGGGCAAAGAGAGCCAATTGTTCAATGGCACTTATAACGACCCAAAGATTGCGAATGCCATGTTTGGTTATTATAACCTGCTGCTCGGGCTGGCAAAATCATCAGAAGAAATCAGCCGGGATGCTGCTTCGGCCCAAAAAGGATTTGAAGGTTTATTATAAGTAAGGGTGAAAAGCAGGTGAGCCGGCTCCGGCAAAGGAGCCGGCTTTTTTAATGCTGTTCTTTTTTGTAAACAATTTTTAGTAATTCTCTTTAATGCTAGCTCTGCGAATTGTTTTCTTTCCCCCCGATCGTGACTCGCTCTATATCACATTTCATCCACATCTTTCCGCAATTCACTCATCCTGCCATTGATCGTCCTGCGTGGTCAAACTAATTTACATCTGATTTCAAAATTTAATTCTTAAACATCATTTTATGAAACAAAAGACAGGCCTCTTCTTATATCTTTTCTGTTCTGCGATTTTAATTACTGCAGCATTGTATGCAGGACGCAATGCCTATGAACATTGCAATCAATGCCATTTCTATTCGCATGATACAACCGTAGCAAGCAACATATATACTGATCATTATAAAAATTAATTAAACAAAAAACCAGCTTATGAAAAAAATAATTGGATCCCTTACAGCGATTTTGATATTAACATCAACGGTGTTGATCTCCTGTGAAGACAGCAAGGCTAAAATGGCGAATCAAACAATCAGCAACGATAGTTTGATCAAACGGGGTGAATACCTGGTTACTATTTCCGGGTGCGATGATTGCCATACTCCGAAAAAGATGGGGGCAATGGGCCATGAACCTGACAGGAGCATCCGGCTTTCCGGCTATCGAATGAACACGCCGCTGCCCCGGGTGGATACAAATGTGATCAAGAGCGGCTGGGCATTGGCCAATGGCGAACTTACAGGTTGGGCCGGGCCATGGGGAGCAAGTTTTGCAGCTAACCTTACCAGTGATGAAACGGGTATAGGCAACTGGACACTCTCTCAATTTAAAAAGGCACTCAGGGAAGGAAAATGGAAAGGTATGGATGGAAACAGGCCACTAATGCCTCCTATGCCATGGCAGAACTATAGTCATTTTACTGATGAGGATGTAGCTTCTATTTTTGCATTCCTTAAATCAACGAAGCCTGTTAAGAACGTTGAACCGAATATAGTGGCTTTTTCAGACCTAAAATAAAGGATTAACCTGGCCACTCCCGGCTCCTTCCAGGGCTCGTATATATTTTTACATTTCACTAGCTGAAAGTTGGATATTAATCATTGGTGGTCGGACTGGGTCTGACCGCCTTAGTTTCCCAATGTTCAGGGCTCACTTGATTTCGGCTCACAATTCATACCCGGCTTTATTCGATTCATCCGCAAGGCACAACGATACATGCATATTGGAACTGTGAAATTGGTAAAACTTAGTAATTTGTAACCGGTATGAAAATAAGGTTGCCACAATATTCAAGTAAGGACAATTACGTAATGTTATGCGTGATGTTGCCAATAACCATTTTATTGAACAGCATCCTGTTTGGCAGATTATATTTTAGCAATCCGGCTGTTTTTATCCTGGCAACAGTTATTACAGGTATTGGGGCAAGCCTTGATTTTATTTTATGTGGTTTTATCGCTGTTGGTTTAAAAAATCGGTTTCCTTCAGACGAGCAGATCCCGAAAAGGCTTACGTTAATGATACTTGCCTTCTTGCTTGTAACCGCTTTATTCCTATACTCACTTTTCCATGGTTATGAAACGATCCATTTTTATGGATATCGTTTTTATGAAGCAGGCCTTGTATGGAGCTTCATAAGTATGGGCATTATCAATATTTTTCTGACGTTCGTAATGGAAGGAATTGCACGTTACGAAAAATGGAAAACTAATTTAACAGAAACCGATGCATTAAAAATGTCCTTTAGGCAAAGCCAGTTGCAGGGACTGAAAAGCCAGGTGAATCCACATTTCTTATTCAACAGTCTTAATTCGCTGTCAAGTTTGATAAGTGAAGACGAATCCGAAGCTGAAAAGTTTCTTGATGAAATGAGCAAGGTCTACCGCTATATGCTTCGCAATGATGAAGATCACCTCGTTAATTTAGAAACGGAATTGTCGTTTATTGCCTCTTACCTGTACCTGTTGAAAACAAGATATGGTGATGGCTTACTTGTAAGTGTGGAAGTAAATGAAGATGATCTGAAAAAATTAATCCCACCGCTCACTTTACAGGTGATCATTGAGAATGCCGTTCAACAAAACATCATAAACAAGGATAATCCGCTCAGCATTAATATTTGCACAAGCAAAGCTGGCAGGATAACGGTGTATAACAACCTTCAACCGAAAATCGTTACGGAAATAATGGACCAGGAAGCCAGCATTGATAATCTTGTAAATAAATACCGCCTGCTCAATGATTCTGAAGTCAGTATTGAAGAAAATGAAAATGAAAGAATGATTTGTCTTCCTTTAATCTTTCAAAAGGAGGTATTGCAATCATGAGAATGGGAAAGCTTACCAAACTGCAGATTTATTCGTTCCTGGCCTCCATGCCATTGATCGCTACGCTACTTAATTATATTATGTATGATCAACGAATATTCAGCGATATAAAAATATGGCTCATCTCATTTCCCCTGTTGTTCTTGATAGGAACGGCTTCATGGAGAACGCACGTATTGATCAGCAATTTTACCAAGATAAAATACCCCGATCTGAAACAAACAAAGACAAGGTTGCTGGTAATGGCATTTTGTATTATTCCCTTCATGTCTTTTTCGGTAACGGTAATATTTTTCCTGTACGATGCTTTGCACATCCTGGGCTATAAGTTCAGCCTGGAGGATTTTAAAGTGGGGCTTTTAGTCGGGTTCTCAATTAATCTTATTTTTGAGACATTGTATGAAGCAGATTATATGCTTGAAAAATATAAAGAAAGTGTGCAGGAAAAAGAAACCTTCCGCGAACTTTCTGTTTCGCAGGAGTTTGATGCACTCAAGAGCCAGGTAAACCCTCATTTTTTATTCAACTGTTTCAATACTTTGTCATCTTTAATCACTGAAGACAAAAACAAAGCAGAGATCTTTTTAGATGAATTAAGTAAAGTATATCGATATCTCTTGCGTAGCAACGAAGATGGTTTAAGCACTTTGGAAAAAGAGGTGAAATTCATCAAATCATATTTTCGCCTTTTACAAACAAGGCATGGGGACGCTGTGCAATTGAATATCCAGGTTGATAAACGTTACGAACCTTACCTCCTACCCTCTTTGTCGTTGCAGTTACTGGTGGAAAATGTTGTAAAACACAATGTGCTGTCAAAAACGGATCCGCAGGTGATTGATATTTTTACAACTGCAGGAAACAAGCTTGTTGTCAATAATAACCTGAGAAGAAGAACTATAAAAGCGCCCAGTAATAAAGTTGGGCTCGAGAATATAAAAGCAAAATACCTGTTGTTGAAACAGGCTGGGTTCCAGGTGATGGAAGATGGCAAAAATTTTACAGTTGTCCTGCCTTTGATCTGGAACAACGCAAATGCTCACCCGGAAGGCTATAGGGACCAGGTGAGAGTCAGGAGTTAATACCTGTTTACGCTTGCATAGCCGGATGAAAGCACTAGAACAAACTGATCCATTCATTTAAAATAATTGTGAATTAAAAAACTAAAAAACCATTGTTATGAAAATTCTGATAGTAGAAGATGAAGAACTTGCAGTAAAAAAAATACAAAAAACATTGGCCGCTGTTGACGCCACAACAAATGTGATAGGCGTGACAGATAGCATTAAGAGTACTGTAGAATGGCTACAGGCCAATGCAGCACCAGATCTTATTCTGATGGACATCGAGCTGGCAGATGGCCAGAGTTTCGAGATATTTAACCTTGCTGAAGTAAAGAGTCCCGTAATCTTCACGACGTCCTATGACGAATATGCGCTGAAAGCATTTAAAGTAAACAGTGTTGATTATTTGTTGAAACCAATTCAAAAAGAAGAGTTGGAGGCCGCACTGAATAAATTCAAACAGGTAAAAACTACTTATGCCCATGCAGAAGAAAAGCCCGCAATCAGTATCGACAGTCTCGTAAAAGAACTTCAACAAAAACTTCAGCCTAAGGAATATCGTAAGCGTTTCCTTGTAAAACATGCACAGAAGCTGGTAAGTATCGAGGTGAATGACATTGCGTATTTCTATAGTGATGGCCGCCTCAATTTTTTCAAATCAACCGATAACAAAAAATTTGTTGTTGATTATACGATGGATGAATTGGAAGAAATGCTCGATCCCGAAAAATACTTTCGCATCAGCCGTTCTTTTTATGTGTCAATAGAAAGTGTGGATCGCATAGATGATTACTTTGGAAACCGGCTGATATTAAGTTTGAAACCGGCAGTTGACAAAGAAGCGTTGGTGAGCAGAGAGAAAGTGACAGAATTTAAAAGGTGGATGGGAAAGTAAATCAAAATCTTTTTACCTGCAAGATTTGATGATGGAAAAACTTTATCGCTTTTCAATCTTCCATACAAAAAATGCTGCTTCCTTTATTTCCATTACTTCATAATCGGGAGGCATATTTGTCTTGATACTTTCCACTTCCACTTGCCAGTAACCGGCAACCGAAAGAAAATACGGAATTTGGTTTGTGTACGGCTCCAGCCCGTTTCGGAGTTGCACACCGACCGACCGTTATTTATCAATTGATGCAGTTTCTTTTTCAATTGAAACAGGTAATGCTTTCGCCGATCCTATTTCCAAACTATCCTTGTGTTTTATTTGAATTAAAAAAGTATAGTCATGAAAAACAATAAAATGAATCTTGAAGAAGCATTTCGCCTGATAGGCCAAACCAGTCCTAAAAAAATTCTATTTGCATGCGCACCTGCTGATGGACATTTTAACCCACTGACGGGGCTGGCTAAACATTTGCAAAAGGCCGGCTATGACGTGCGCTGGTACTGTAGCCAGGCTTACGCAAAAAAGTTAGAACAGTTGCAGATTCACCATTACCCATTTAAATCCGCACTGGAAGTAACGGGCGTGAACATCGAACAAGTGATTCCTGAAAGAGCAGCATTAAAGAATCCTGTTCAAAAACTTAATTTTGATATCATCCATTTCTTCATTAAAAGAGGCCCGGAATATTATGCGGATATTTCTGGTATACATTTATCTTTTCCTTTTGACCTCGTAATAGCTGACTGTGCATTTACAGGTATTCCTTTTATTACTGATAAAATGAACATACCTGTTATATCTGTCGGTGTACTTCCGTTAACCGAAACTTCCAGGGACCTTGCAGCAAACGGCCTCGGACTAACACCGGCACATAGTTTTATCGGTAAGCGCAAACAGGCCTTGTCGCGTTTTTTGGCAAATAAAATAATGTTTCGAAAATCTATTAGGGTAATGAAGCAGTTAATGAGCGAGTATTCGATAACGGTAGATAACATGAACTTATTTGACGTATTGGTTAAAAAATCAACTTTATTGTTACAGAGCGGCACTCCAGGTTTCGAATATTCCAGGAGTGATCTGGGGAAGAACATTCGTTTCATCGGCCCGTTATTACCTTATACCAGCAAGGGAAAAATGCCGTCATGGTTTGATGGTCGTTTATTCGCCTACAAAAAAGTGATATTGGTTACGCAGGGTACGGTTGAAAAGGATATAAACAAATTATTGGTTCCCGTACTGGAAGCATTCCGTGATACTGATACATTGGTTATAGCAACAACCGGTGGCTCTGAAACGGCAAGGTTAAAGGCAAAATTCAGTGGAAACAATTTTATCATAGAAGATTTTATCCCTTTTGCAGATGTGATGCCTTATGCAAATGCGTATATCAGCAATGGAGGTTATGGTGGTGTAATGTTAGGGATAACGTACCAACTTCCCATGGTCGTTGCGGGTGTACATGAAGGAAAGAATGAGATCAATGCAAGGGTTGGCTATTTTAATCTTGGAATCAATTTGAAAACAGAAAGGCCAACCAGGTTGCAAATTCGAGCCGCGGTTGAGGAAGTGTTAACTAATACAACGTATAAGGAACACGTGATTAAGCTCAGTAACGAATTCAATACTTACAATCCGAATCATTTATGTGAAAATTATGTAAGAGAAATATTGGAAAAGAATACCACTGGCCTTCCTTCAAGGATAATGCAGTTTAATGCAAATTAACTTTCGTAAATAAGTTAACGGGCAGATCTCCAGCCTAAACTTTTCCAAAAAGCGTTAGCGAATCGTGATTGTTGACCTTCTTAAAAGGTAAGAGATCACGGCTTTCAGGGATATGCAGTTCGGCTATTACGCCGTAAAGCTTTATATATTCTTCTGAAAAAGCAACAAGTTCGCTTAGGAAATGCTGCGCCTTTAAATCCTGCCTCGGGTCAAGGCGACGCAGACCGCTAATCTTGTTAAGGGACTCCAAAGCATTAGTTGTATTCCCGATATTTTTATCCTTAGTTGTTTGTGTGAACAAAAAGCATGGTCCATCATTATTTCCCATGCTGGTATCTTGTTCGGTTTGGGGATCTGCATTGCGCAAAGGATGAATTGATGATCTTTGTCCGGTCGCGTTGATGTATTTTAGCATTGTCTGGTTTTTAAGCTGTTCAAACCTATCCCATTCTTTTTTAGGCTCACCGATAGAGTTTGCAAACTGATGTTTTCGATTGCCGAACGGTATATTGCGGTTGATTTTGGATTAAGCAGACCGGGATCAGTCTGCTTCAGATCCACAAAAGGTCCATTATTTTTTACAAAAAAATGTTGAATCAGTGCCAATGCAATAAATTCGTACCAACCAATTTATTCATGTCACAGCTCCCCCTACTGGAAAAGTTTATCGCTGCAGTGTACCCGCTGTCGCCTGTAGAACTGGATCATTTCCTGGCTATCTGGGAACCATTTTCAGCAAAAAGGAAAACGATGCTTACACGCGCCGGGGATACGGAGCGCAACCTATATTTTGTAACAGAAGGTATCCAAAGAGTTTTCTATTACGATGAACTTGACAGGGAAGCAACGATCATTTTTAGTTATCCTCCTTCTTTTTTTGGAGTTGCAGATAGTTTTCTCACCCAAACACCTTCAAGGTTTTTCGCGGAAACATTGACCCCATCCTCGTTTCTAAAAACTACTTTCAACCAGCTTGATGAATTGATGAAACAGCAGCAGGCTATTGAACGTATGATCAGGATGTTAACTACATTCGCCTTTTCCGGATTAATGGAGCGAATGGTGGAGATACAATGTTTCAATGCAGAAAGCAAATTTAAAACCTTGCTGAAAAGAAGTCCAAATCTCATCAATCTTATTCCTCATAAATATATCGCCAATTACCTGGGCATCGATCCGACAAACTTTAGTAAACTATTAGCGAAGGTTAGGATATGACAGTGATTGGATGGAAATAGAAATCTAAGAGGAATTAGGGTACTTCAGAACATTTTTTTCTGCAACTGAGAAAATCTAAGTGCAAAGATGAACAAGATAAAAGCCATATTTCTATTGTTGCTGGTTTTTTGCTTCGCAATGCTCACTGCTTTTTTTTTCGAGGAAAACTACAACGCATTTGTAAGACAGTTGTTCAAGGCCTTCCAGGGCAACAAAATACAATTTGTAGGCAAAGGCTTTCAGCTTTTTGCAAGCTGGTATTTCCTTATAGCATTTGGACTTTTTTCTGTTTTACTAACCTTTCTGTTATATGGGCTTATTAACAAAATAAGATTGATTCATTTAAGCTTGACAATCCTGCTCTTTTTTTTCACAACTATTGCAACATCTTTCATTGACAGTACGGGCTATGTTGTTGAATGCACAGCTTGCCAGGACGGAATAAGGAGTTTGCATTATAGTGATGTGAATTATGACTTTCACTTTATCATAAGTTTGCTGTTTGGACTGTTGCCTTTGCTTTATGCGTTTACGAGAAGGCTGATTTCAAAGGCGAGATAAAAAGTGAGATGAAAGCCTGCATCACCGGAGTAAAACCGTCAAACTCAAACATAATTTCTGCGTCATTTTATTTCCAAAACATAAGTTCAAATTTCGTTTTTGGTGTAAGCTAAATGCCCAGGCCAGAGACGTTGAAAAATCTTGGTATTTACCAACAACTCTTTTGCTGCCTTGTTTCATTTTTGCAGTACAAAAACTATCATCATGAAATATTCAACTGAAGTATTACTCAATGACCTTTACACTCAAACTGAAAAAAACCTAAACACAGCGATATCTGAATGGCAGCAAATGCCAAACATTCGAATGATGGCCCAACCCGGCGTAGATAGGTGGAGTGCTATTCAATGCCTCGAACATCTGAACAGTTATGGAAGGTATTATTTGCCGGCAATTGAAAAAGCGATTTCCCGCTCGACACAGAACAAGCCGGTTGCGTCTTTTACAAGCGGGCTGATTGGTAATTATTTCTACAAATTAATGTTGCCTGCCAACGACGGAAGCTTAAAGAAAAAAATGAAATCGCCAAAAGATCATGTCCCCATCAAACTACTTGACCCAACAAAGGTTTTAAATGAGTTTATAAGCCAGCAAGAACTCATCGGGCAACTTTTAACAAGGGCGCAGTTCATTAATATTAGTAAAGCCAGGGTTGGAATTTCGATAGCTCCTTTTATAAAGCTGAAACTGGGTGACGTGTTTTTATTCCTCGTGGCACATATTAACCGGCATATGTTGCAGGCCGGAAATGCGCTGCAGCAGTCTTGCAATGATCATGTAGCAGTTATTGGGAACACAACAAAACGGGAGGAAAACCTACTTAGCTGAAACAGCTAATGAAGTAATAAACGAGGCTGCATGCTTTTATATGCCTGACCGGCTCATCCTTTCAATTCATCCTCGCCGATTGTCATTTCATGACTTTTGTCATGTGTTGCAACTCCGGGAAAGATCAATTTTGGATAATCACTGGTCAAAGCAACCGGGCTTAAAAAGCCTTGTTGCTCTGACCGATATTTTTCAAGACAAAAATTCTAAAGATGCAACGTTACAACATGTTCAACCTAAAACACAAGGGCCTCCGAGCAATGCTATTTGAAACTGCTATGGAACTGCAGCACACTTGCTTCGATCATTCAGAGTCAGCCGCTGAGACAATGAAAAAAATTGAATTAGTCATGCACGCCTTTCACAATCATGCAGCACATGAAGACCAGTTCGTACTTCCAACACTGAGGAAATATGATGCAGCATTGATAGAGGAATTTGAAAGTGAACACGCAATGGATGAACTGCTAACTCAGAAAGTCAACAAACTGATTGCCGCCTGTAGGCTTGCTGAAGGTAAGGAGAACATGATTGCTGCTGGCTATGCCTTAACGATGGCCTTCAATGAATTTATAGCTTTCAATCTCTATCACATGAATAAGGAAGAACACAAGATAAACAACACATTTTGGAAGTATTATACAGATGCAGAACTGGCCCAGGTTACCCAAAAGATTATCGCAAGCATTCCGCCAGGCGAACTTGCTGAAGAGGCGAGCTGGATGATAAAGGGTACTTCCAGGAACGAGATCATCGCATGGTTGCTCGCTGTGAAAAATGATGCCCCGGAGTTTGTTTTTAAGTCACTGCTGGCTGTGGCAGAAAAATCCCTCTCACAGCAGAGGCTAAACGAAGTTCAGGAAGGACTAACAGAAGGGGCCATGATTGCTTAATCCTATCAAATGATATATTTCGGGTACAGCAGTGCTGAATAATCGGCAGTTTATTACTGGATGCCCCCTTTTATTTCCCTATTCTCTTTGCGATAGTTGGTTTTAGTTGTTATTCCTGTTATCATTTTTTCAATCGCACAATTTCCAACAGATTCTAAAAAGCACAAGGCAGTTCATCCTTCTAATCGCTCATTTCATCCACTCTCTTCTTTTCTGTAGCAACTTCTCATGATAATTTTACATCATAATTAAAACAAATAAAAATGAAAAAGTTAAGGTTTGCGATTCATGTTGTTTTGCTGATGGCTGCATTCCCTGTGCTCTTTATTGTGGGTGTAACGCATCATCAGCCAAAGGAGGTTGATCAGCCAATCAACAAGGAAACTCCGGTTACTGAAAGAAGCCAGGGTGCTACTTACCAGGGCTTGGGACTAATCAGTATTATTAAATATTACAACATTATTTAAACATGAGACTAAATTCATTAAACATTCTTGTTAGCTGCTTGCGCATTTGTATCGTTACTTTGGTAGCGGTGCTTGTAACCTTTGTTGCATTGGTTGTGGCTTGATTTTTCGCCTAATTACGGTTGGCCGACAGAACGGTTAAAAATCTTCGTTGAACAATTGGCCATCCAAAGCAGCATTTTGCTGTGATTGACAGCGGCTCAAATCCTAGTTTCGCTGTGCGCCCGGCATACAATGATCTAATAGCATTGTGTGGACCACCCTCATCCATGAGGTTTGCATGAATTCTCAGCTTTTTTCCTGATATTTGCGCAATCTCATATAAATAATGAAGGTTTTAATTAAGAAAGCTCACATCATTTGTTCCGCCTCCCCCTTCCACGGGCAAATCAAAGACATTCTAATTATCGACGGGACGATAGAAAAAATCACCGATAATATTACTGAAAACGCAGATGAAATCATTGCAAATGATAACCTGAATGTAAGTATTGGATGGATGGACATCTTTGCTCATTTTGCAGATCCGGGCTATGAGCAAAAAGAAACAATTGAAACCGGCGCTGCCGCAGCGGCCGCTGGTGGTTTTACGGACCTGATGATCCTGCCGAACACGAATCCTTCTATATCTTCCAAGTCGCAGGTAGAATATATTGTACAAAGGTCAGCTTCACTGCCGGTCAATATTTACCCCATCGCTTCTATTACAAAAAATGCTGAAGGAAAGGATCTTGCAGAAATGTATGACATGAACGCCAGTGGCGCTATTGCTTTTAGCGATGGAATATCGCCGGTACAAAGTCCGGGTGTTTTGTTGAAAGCGTTGCAGTATGTAGTTGCTATTGATCGGGTGATTATCCAAGTACCTGATGACAAATCCATATCGGCCCATGGCCTTGTGAATGAAGGGATCGTTAGTACAAGGCTTGGGCTCCCGGGCAAACCTGCGATTGCTGAAGAATTGATGATCAGAAGGGACATTGAAATATTAAAATATACCAATTCCAGGTTGCACATAACGGGCATCTCTACCCGCAAAGGAATTGAAATGGTGGAAATCGCAAAGAAAGATGGATTAAAGCTAACCGCTTCTGTTACGCCATATCATTGTTTTTTTTGTGATGAGGACCTCCAACAGTATGATACTAATTTAAAAGTGAATCCGCCACTGAGAACAAGAGCAGATATGATGGCAGTAAGAGAATCGCTCCGCAATGGAACCATCGATTGCATTGCATCACACCATATCCCGCAGCATTGGGATGACAAAACATGTGAATTTGAGTATGCAAAGAATGGCATGATCGGGTTGGAAACATTATTTGGGGTGGTAAACAGTTTTGAAAATAATATCGAAAACCTGGTGAATAAGTTGACAGTCGTACCGCGACAGGTATTCAAAATAGCCATCCCGCAGATAAAAGAAGGTGTCGCTGCATGCCTTACTTTATTTGACAAAGAACAAAAATATATATTTGAAGCATCAATGATCAGGTCGAAATCACAAAACAGCCCATTCATTGGTAAAGCATTAAAAGGGAAAGTGATCGGCATCATCAATAAGAATAAAATCGTTATCAATCCATAATGAATAACATTAGTGCACGGAATAAAGGATTGATCACAGGGACCTTGATATTGTTGCTTTCAGCAATAACCTATTATATCAAGCACAGCTTTGATAATTATATTTTGCTGGTTGCTTACGTTGTATATGCCGCCGGTATTGTATGGACCTTGCTATCATTCCATAACCAGGAAGAGCAGAGCCATCAGTTTAAAGATTATTTTCAACAGGGTTTTAAATGTTTTATCATTGTAACCTTGATGATGGTATGTGCAACATGGTTATTTATGAAGTTCAACACGTCGCTGCAAAACGAGATGGTTGAATTTCAACGGCAGCAAATGAAAACGGCCAATAATTATTCTGAGCCGGATATTGAAGAGAAGCTGAAGCAGTACAGGAAAATTTTATTGCCAGGCTACACAATAGGAGCAGTATTATCTTATCTTGGAATTGGTACGTTGATCACACTCCTATTATCGGTTTTCCTGAATGGAATTAAACGTGAAAAGTAAATATTAAAACAACTTTGTCAGGCTGGATTGTCGAAGGCCGCTTGACAGGAACATGATTCGGGCTTCGATAAACACTGCCAGTCAATTCTTAAACCGGGGGTCTTGCCTGGCTCTGTTATGCTGCCGCACAAAAATTAAAATATGGATATTTCAGTCGTAATACCACTTCTTAATGAGGACGAATCGCTGCCTGAATTGACAGCCTGGATCAGCCGTGTTATGCTTGCCAATGATTATTCTTATGAAATTATCCTGATCGATGATGGCAGCACAGACGATTCATGGAATGTGATCCAACGTTTGCGCAATGTGAACGGCAACATCAAGGGAATAAAATTTCAACGTAATTACGGAAAGAGTGCTGCACTGAATGAAGGTTTTAAAGCGGCACAGGGTGAAGTAATCATCACCATGGATGCAGATATGCAGGATAGTCCTGACGAAATTCCCGAACTACGTAACATGATCATAAACCAGGATTTCGATCTGGTGAGTGGGTGGAAGAAAAAAAGGTATGACAATAAGCTTACTAAAAATATTCCAAGTAAATTATTCAATGCAGCTGCAAGGCGAATGAGTAAAATAAAATTACATGATTTCAATTGCGGCCTAAAGTCATATAAAAAGAAAGTTGTAAAAAGTATTGAAGTATATGGCGAAATGCATCGCTATGTGCCTATCCTGGCAAAGTGGGCGGGCTTTAGAAAGATTGGTGAAAAAGTGGTTGAACACAGGCCAAGGAAATATGGCGTTACCAAGTTTGGCTGGACCCGTTTTGTAAATGGTTTTCTCGACCTGATGACCATCTTCTTTGTTGGGAAGTTTGGCAAAAGGCCAATGCATTTTTTTGGTTTATGGGGAACACTTTTTTTCTTATTGGGCCTGGGGCAATTCATCTATCTCAGCATTTCAAAATTCTTCTTCGATAAAACAGGAATGACGCAACGGCCATTGTTTTTCTTCGCCATAATGGCAATGATCATCGGTACACAATTGTTTCTAGCAGGATTTATCGGTGAATTGATATCCAGGAATTCTGCAGATCGAAATAATTACCTGGTTGAAGAAAAAACCGGACTGTAAACAATTTGATAATTGAGCGATTTGATAATTTGATGATTAAAGCAATTTAATAACTACCTCTTAAATTATCAAATCATCAAATCACCAAATCATCAAATTCCTTTGTCCCCAAATTTTACTTAGTGAATGCAGCTCTAAATATCACCATCATCGGCCCGGCTCACCCGTTAAGAGGTGGACTTGCTTCTTTCAACGAACGCCTTGCACTTGAATTTAAAAATAAGGGCCACCAGGTTTGCATCTATACCTTCTCGTTACAATACCCTGGCTTTTTGTTCCCGGGAACAACACAATATTCTGCAGAGCCCGCACCTGAAGGGATAAAGATCAATGTAATCATAAACGCCGTTAATCCTTTGAACTGGATAAAAGTAGGGCGGCAACTCGAAAAGGAAAAACCCGACATCATTTTAGTGCGTTACTGGCTACCATTCATGGGCCCATGCCTGGGAACCATTCTGCGCCTGGTAAAGAAGAACAGGCATACTAAGGTTGTTTGCCTGGCAGATAATATCATCCCACATGAAAAACGTTTTGGCGATATAGCTTTCACAAAATATTTTTTGAAACCCATTGATACATTTATCACCATGAGTGAAAAAGTACTGGCGGATCTTAAATTATTTGCTCCGGCAAAACCTGCTAAATACGTTGCTCATCCGTTGTATGATAATTTTGGAGAAAAAATCAGCAAGACTGAAGCGAGGGAAAAATTAAAAATTAGAAATGACGAACTAATTATCCTGTTCTTTGGATTCATTAGAAGATATAAGGGGCTTGATATTTTATTGGATGCAATGAAAATACTGCAAACTTTAGATAATAAACGGCCAAAAATAAGTCCTAAGCTTCTCATCGCCGGCGAGTTCTACGAAGACAGAAGATCATATGACCAGCAAATCAAATCACTTGGAATAGAAGACAGCCTTATTCTTCACACTGATTTCATACGCGACAGTGAAGTGAAATATTATTTATGTGCCGCAGATGTAGTGGTACAACCCTACCGCAATGCCACACAAAGTGGTGTTACACCGCTTGCCTATCATTTTGAGGTACCGATGATCGTTACTAATGTGGGGGCACTTCCTGCAATGGTTCCGGACAATAAAGTGGGACTAATTGCCGAACCGAATGCCGCTTCACTTGCAGAAAAAATATTTGAATATTTTGACAAAGGAGAAGCGGGATTTCTTCCTTATTTAAAAGAGGAAAAGAAAAAATATAGCTGGGAATTGATGGTAAATGCGATTGTTGATAGCGCTGCACCGTGATTGCCGGCGTCATCAGGCATTGTAAGGGCCTAAGAATTTCGTATAAAGCATACTTTTAAGCCTTAATGAACGTTAATCGAAAGTTGTATTTGGAGGCGGCCCTTAATTAACAACCGGCCGGAATTCAGCACCTAAATTAATAATTTATTAAAAAGCTGGTTATCTTAGCAACAAACCATAACTCCTAACCCATAACATTTAACATGATTTACAGAAGCAAAGCTCCCCTTCGTATAGGCCTTGCCGGTGGTGGTACCGACGTAAGCCCCTATAGTGACCTTCATGGTGGCGCTATTTTAAATGCTACCATTTCTTTGTCTGCTTATGCGAGCATTGAACCAATCAATGAAATGGAGATCATTGTCGAGGCGCTCGACCGGAATGAACAACAACGTTTCCCCTGGATGTGGCAGCTGCCCATTGATGGAACACTTGACCTGCTCAAAGGGGTTTACAATCGTATATCAAGAGAGTTTAAACAACCCCAGACTGGCTTTCGCTTATCGACTTTTGTGGATGCACCGGCCGGGTCCGGGCTTGGAACATCATCTACTTTAGTGGTGGCGATCCTTGGCGCATTTGTAGAAATGCTGAAACTTCCATTGGGAGATTATGATATTGCCCATATGGCTTACGAAATTGAACGCAATGAGCTAAAACTTGCAGGTGGCCGCCAGGACCAGTATGCTGCTACTTTCGGTGGTGTAAATTACATGGAGTTTTATGATAACGATAAAGTGATTGTAAATCCCTTACGCATTCGCCCACAGTATATGCATGAACTGGAAAATAACCTGGTACTTTATTTTACTGCCACATCACGCGAAAGCGCCACTATCATTAAAGAACAGGTGAAGAACGTGACCAATAACAATGAAAAAAGCATCGAAGCCATGCATCAGCTAAAAGAGCAGGCACGCATGATGAAAGAAGCATTGTTGAAAGGACGTTTAAACGAATTTGGTGAGATACTTGATTTTGGTTTTCAACAAAAAAGAAAAATGGCTGCAAACATAAGTAACAGCAGCATTGAAGAAATATATAAGGCAGCAAAAAAAGCAGGCGCAACCGGTGGAAAGATCAGTGGTGCCGGTGGTGGCGGGTTTATGATATTTTATTGTCCCGGTAATTCAAACTATGCGGTTAAAGATGCGCTATTGCAATTTGGCGGTGAAATAAAAAACTATTCTTTCACCAAATACGGACTTAGCAGCTGGCATATTTGAAAATAATGACATTGACATTTGCGAGTAGAAAACGATAATGTGTCCGGCCCCACTCAAACAAATGCAAAAATCAATCTGCAGACAATCTTTTATTTAAACTTGCGTTATTGCTGCGCCCTAATGGCCACTGGTAAAATGTAAATTCCATTACCTTTGCTCCAGCATTCTTTAAACAACCTAACTAATTGTACCATGACTGATCAGATTCAAAATTTAATACAGGCTTCCATAGATGTAAAATTGCAGGTGTTGGCAAACAAAGACCTCCAAAAAACATTGAGCGAATGCGTTGACAAGATTTCAACTGCATTTAAAAATGGAAACAAAGTATTGTTCTGCGGGAACGGCGGAAGTGCTGCCGATGCACAACATCTTGCAGCAGAATTCAGCGGTCGTTTTTATACCGACCGTGAAGCGTTGCCTGCTGAAGCGCTGCATGTAAATACCTCCTATATCACTGCTGTTGCAAATGACTATAGTTATGATGTAGTTTATTCCAGGATGCTGCAGGGGATTGGTAAGAGCGGTGATGTGGTTGTGGGATTAAGTACATCCGGAAACAGCGGCAATATTTTAAAGGCTTTTGAAACTGCGAGACAAAAAGGAATGATCACGATTGGCTTCACCGGTGCCACTGGTGGCAAAATGAAAGAGCTGAGTGATTACCTGATAAATGTTCCATCAACAGATACGCCTCGTATACAGGAAAGTCATATTTTATTGGGACATATCATTTGCCAGTTGGTGGAAGAAGTATTATTTCCTACCACTAAGTCTTAAAATGAACGATTATCAATAATCTATCATCCAGGAATAAACGCTAAGCAGTTAAAGCAGTTATGTATGGAGAACAGTGCCACGGGCAATAAAGCTCAAAGTTCCCGGTTAAGCGGCCGGACCGGCTATCAGGCAGTAATTCTTGCAGGTGGCCTCGGAACTCGTCTACGCAGTGCCGTTCCCGATCTCCCAAAATGTATGGCCCCGGTTGCAGGTAAACCCTTTATACATTACGTGATCGCTTACCTGCAGCAACAAAAAGTAACAAGTTTTATTTTTTCACTGGGCTACCTGCACGAAGTCATCGAAAACTATATCAATAAGACATTCCCCGGACTTGAGGTTAAGTATTCAATAGAAGATGAACCATTGGGCACTGGCGGTGCCATCAGGCTTGCATGTTCAATGGCTACTGACGAAAATGTACTTGTACTGAATGGTGACACGATGTATAAGATAAATGCAGACGAACTTCTCTCCTTTCACATACAAAGACATGCGGCCTGCACACTTGCACTAAAGCCTATGCAACATTTTGAAAGGTATGGTGTGGTTGAGATCAGCGATGAAAATTATATTCAATCATTTAAAGAAAAACAGTTTTACGAGCATGGCCTGATCAATGGGGGTGTTTATGGTTTGAATGTCGCCGCTTTTTTAGCACTTGGTTTACCAACCAAATTTTCATTTGAAAAGGACTATCTCGAAAAATATTTTGCTTCGGAAAAAATGACCGGGCAAATTCAGGACGAATATTTTATTGATATCGGGATACCGGAGGATTTTGCAAAAGCAGATAAGGAGTTTAGAGTTATGAATTAGGAGTTAGGAGTTAGGAGTTAGGAGTTAAGAGTTAAGAGTTCAAGGTTTCAGGGGGAAAAACTCATTTTTATTTGAGGTTTAAAGCATATTATTTCTGAAAGCTCCTATTAGTTTTGATGCAATAAAAACTAATATAATGAAGCGAATAACAAATAGCAATAGTATTGTCGGAAGGAAATCTTATTCATTTTCGCTGGAAATAATAAAATTATATAAATCTCTTACGTTAGAAAAGAAAGATTATATTTTGTCAAAACAGATTTTAAGGTCTGGTACGTCAATTGGAGCAAATGTAAACGAAGCTCTTTCTGCAGAATCAAAGAAAGATTTTATTCATAAACTGGGAATTACGTTTAAAGAAACAAAAGAAACATCTTACTGGCTTAATTTATTATTCGATAGCCAATACATTAGCGAGGAACTGTTTAAAAAACCTGACGAACTTTGTAATGAACTGTCTAAAATTTTATCAAGCATAATAATTACCACTAAACAAAAATACCTGACTCAAAGGCCTAACTCTTAACTCTTAACTCCTAACTCTTAACACCTCGAATGCTCCCGTTAAACAAAATCGACAAATCCTGGACCCTCTTTCTTGACAGGGATGGTGTGATCAATCACGAAAAACACAAAGACTATATTCATACCTGGGACGAATTCAAATTTTATGATGGCGTAACCGAGGCTGTTAAAATCTTCTCTTCAATATTTCACCGTATTATCATAGTTACTAACCAGAAAGGTGTTGGCAAAGGCTTAACGAAACTGGATGATCTGCATACCATTCATGCAAACATGCAGCAAGCCTTTGAGCAGGCTGGTGGCCATATTGATGCCATTTTTTACTGCAGTGACCTTGAGGAAACCAGTCCGTTTCGAAAACCCAACCCGGGTATGGGGCTCCAGGCGATCAAACAGTTTCCTGATATTGATGTAAAAAAAGCGATCATGGTTGGCAATACGATCAGTGATATGGAATTCGGCAGGAACCTGGGTGTGTACACTGTCTTTTTACCAACAACCCGGCCCGATGTTGACTTACATGATGAAAGGATAGATGCGGTATCCAACAGCCTCATTGATTTTGCCTCGTCATTGATTCATAAATAATATTTCCCACAACACGTTACTAAATCAGCCTATACATTCATGCTGAAATGGGCTTCCCACATCATAAAACTTATCTTGTTAAATAAAAACCAACAAGTTCTCTATTGCAAAATGTTTCTTTAAATTTAGCGAATGAAAATTTTTCCAGCGGTCATCTTCTTTTTTTTAGTAAGCTTCGGTTCATTTGCCCAAAGGATCAGCCGTTCAGATTATCAAAATATTAAAAAGAGTGAAGACTCCTTAAAAACATATGCATGGAAAATCGTTACCGGTATCAATGTGCAGGACAGGTTTAAAGCAGACAGCATTTTTACAAAAGGGTTTGTGCGCACATTAAAAACTCAAAATTCCTTTTACTATACTTTCGATTCATTACAAACTATTTCGCAGTTATACGCACCTGATAGCAGCTTCAAAATATTTACCTGGCAGCTCCAGATAAATGATAATTTGTACCGGCAGCATGGAGCCATTCAAATGAGAGCTGCTGATGGTGCAATGAAGTTATTTCCGTTGATTGACAAATCTGATGTTACGCAGAATATCGCAGATACTGTTGGAAATAATTATGGTTGGATGGGTGCCGTATATTATAAGATCGTACTTACGCAAAATGCCGGGCTTAACTATTATACACTCATTGGCTTTGATGCCGACAATATCCGCAGTGACCGAAAATTTAT
>JBDSBG010000059.1:0-7861 GCA_039921685.1 Ferruginibacter sp. | reverse complement strand
GTGATCCTTTTTCCTGGCAGCCCGTCACAGGTAAGCAAGTACGCAGATGCTTTACTATATCTTTCTCTTATCAGCGGCCGCAACCCTGAATTGTTGATTGGCCAGCACGTAGTTTCAGCTCCCGTTGTAAAACAAAGCGGATTGGAAATTATGTCAACAGGTTATATGGTGATAGATGGAGGCGCACCCACAACTGTTTCCTATATCAGCAATGCAAGTCCATTGCCTGCAGACAAAAATGAAATTGCCATGTGTACCGCAATGGCAGGTGAAATGCTGGGCATGAAACTTATTTACATGGACGCTGGAAGCGGAGCAAAAAAAGCCATCTCCGAATCGATGATCGAAAAAGTTGCCGCATGTATTGAAGTTCCTTTGATCGTAGGAGGTGGCATCACCAATGCTGAAAAAGCTTATTTGAATTGTAAGGCTGGGGCAGATGTGATTGTTGTTGGCAATGCCATTGAAAAAAATGCAGGATTAATTAAAGAAATTGCGGCTGCAATACATAGTGTGCCCGTGAATGTGGGGATTTAATAATTTTCAAAGTTTATGCACGTAGAAAGGTGAATGGTGAATAGTGAAACCATTGAGGTCTTACAAAAATAAGATGCCTTTTTCTAGCTGAATTTTTTCTGTTTTTTTTTTCAATTTAAGAATGAAAAGAGATTGATGAATAGAAAATGATTCAAAGATTTCACCATTCACCATTCACCATTCACTATTGACCATTCACCTTCTCTATTCTCGTTGGCGTTTCCTTCCCATTCACAATCGTTTTACTGCTGATTGCAATTGCTTTGATGATCGCCGCCATATTATTCATGTCAAGTGTTTCTATTTCGTCGTCAACAGTATGGTAATATTTTTCTGAATCCATTTTTGAAGTGCTGATCGTATGCGCAGGAACACCAAGGGCCGCAAGTGTCGCATTGTCTGAGCGATAAAATAATTTTTGGTTTGGATAAGGATCGGGTTCAAAATGAAAATCAGTGCCTGCTAAATTGGCTTGTAATATTTTTCCAAAATCGGATTTTTCGTAGCCGGTAATGTAAGTACTGTTCTTTCCCCATTTACTTTCTGTGCCGATCATTTCAATATTGAACATGGCAACGGTTCTAGTTGCATCAATGTGTTGGCTGAAGTAACGGCTTCCATAACCACCCGACTCCTCCGAAGTGAAGGCAACAAATATCAATGTACGTTCATTGTTTTTCATTTTGCTGAAATGGTTTGCAAGCATGATAACGGCTGTTGTGCCGGCAGCATCATCGTTGGCACCGTTGTAAATGGAATCCATATCAGCATTTGGTTTACCAATACCGAGGTGGTCATAATGCCCTGAAAAAACGACGAATTCCTCTTTTTTTGTTTTACCGGGAAGGATACCTACAACATTTTTCAATTCAGAAGTTGTAACATCATGCTTAATATTGAAGTTGTAATTCGTTGCACTGCTTTCATCAGTTGAAATAAATATTATGCTGTATTTCATTCCAAATGCATCTCTTCTCAGGTACTTAAGTTTATTGAAATTCCCTGCCTGGAAATGATTGACCAATACAATGCAATTCGTTTCATCCTTCATGATCCTTTTTGCCTGGGTTACAATATTGCTTGTATCGGCCACTACAATCTTGTACCCACTGGTTTCTGAAATAGTTACTAATGGCTGTGTTGTCATGCAAATAATATTATCTGCTGACAAAGGCTTTCCATTAATGCTTCCCTCTGCCGAAACAAGTTTTGCTTTTTCAATTGTGAATGTTTGCATGAAACTATTTAGTCCCGGCAAAAATTGCAGCCCCGCTTTTTTAAATTCGTCCTCAATAAAGGAGGCCGCTTTCAATCCCCCGGGGGTTGCGGGTTTTCGCCCCTGCATATCATCGGCAGCAAGTACCTTTTCGATTCTTTCAACTTCTTTTATGTTGATGATCTCATCAATCGCTTGTGCCTGTGAAAATAGAAGCGTAAGTAAAAACAGTGATGCAAGGAAAATCCTTTTTATCATTGATCAGGGTTTGAGTTTTTGGGAGTTGCCAACATTAAAAAAAACGAAGTCCGTTCTTTTTTAGAGAAATATTTATCGAAGGATCCAGCCAACATTTTATAATACCCTTTTAAACTTTTGAAAATTGAATCATTACAAACTCATCATCTCCTTAAACTTCACAGCCTGCCGCCTGCTCACTTCAATTTTTTCACCACCTTTAAGATCAAGTAACAAGCCGCCGTTGAAATAAGGTTCCACTTTATCGATCATGCGGAGGTTAACAATATGTTTCCGGTTTGCCCTGAAAAAAGTCTTTTCATCCAGCCTGTCCTCCAATGCATTCAGCGATTTTAATATCAGGGGCTTGTTGGTGGAGAAGTACACTTTTGCATAGTTACCCACGCTTTCGAATAGCCGCACTTCTGAAAGTTTTACAAACCAGCACCTCTCTCCATCTTTTACAAAAACCTGGTCCGATTCGGTTAACAAGCCACGATGAATACCTGCAATGGTTGCAGCCATTTCCTTTTCTTCTGCCTGTTGTAATTTATGCAATGCATCTGCAAGCCGTTTTGGTTCTACCGGTTTCATCAGGTAGTCAAGTGCATTCACTTCAAAGGCCTTCAATGCAAATTCATCATAGGCAGTTGTAAAGATCACGTGTGGTGCTCTTTCAAGTTCAGTCAGCATATCAAAACCCGTTTTTCCCGGCATTTGAATGTCGAGAAAAATAAGATCAGGGGAAAGGCTCTCAATTTTTTCAATCCCTTCATTGGCATTTGCGGCCTCACCAATTACTTCCACTTCAGGGAAGTCCTGTAATAATTTTTTTAGCTCGTTCCTTGCAAGCCTTTCATCATCGATAATGAGTGCTTTGTGCATTGTTCTGTTTTTTAATTATTAATTTTAATTCACTACCAAAGAAACCGCATGGTTTGCAGGTAAAGGCATAATTATTTTAGACTCTACCATTCCGCCATCAATATCATGAATTTCAAAATTTGCTTTTCCCTGGTATAAAATATTCAACCTGTCCTGTGTACTTTTTATTCCAAATCCTTCATCGCTTGCTGCTTTGGTTCCATTCAACCTCCCGGAATTTTGCACAACGAGTTCATGGTGATCATTTTTAAAGTCTGAAATGATGCGTATCATGCCACCATTGATTTGTTTGCTGATACCATGCTTGATGGCATTTTCAACAAGAGTTTGCAACATCATCGGAGGCACAGGCTGGTTAAGGGTGTTCTCATCTATGTTCATTTCTATTTGCAGCCTTTCTTCAAAGCGCATATGCTCCAGGGCAAGGTAATCTTTTACAATATCCAGTTCCTGCTGCAATGGTACGGTTTCCATTTTTTCGGCCTGCATACTGCTGCGAAGAATATTGCTTAATTCAGTAATTGCCGTTCTTGCACGTTGTGGGTTCTCATCTACCAAAGCCCGTATGCTATTCAACGCATTAAAAATAAAATGAGGATTGATATGTGATTTAATTGTTTTTAGTTCCAAAGATTTTACCACGGCTTCCAGGCGTAAGGTGTCTATCTGGTGCCGCTGGTTTTTTTCTACGAAATGGTAAATAAAATAGATGAGGTTCCAGATCAGGATCAGCCAAAGAGCGCTAAGGCTACTAAGGAAAAGCCTTTTCGGCTTGCTGAAATTCTCAAGGTTTTTTGGATTGTAGTTAATTAGATAGTCGATGCTTTCGGACATTACACCAAGAAAAGCAGCAAAGATGATGGTGAGAACAACAACGTAAATTATTTGTTTTTTTAGTGGCTTGTCCAATACTTTTAGGTAGAAAATATTCAGCCGCATAATATGCGTGATAACAACGCCGAGCACACAGGTCAATATCAAACTGGCAACGTATAAGCGGGTGAGTTTACCTATAGTAAAAGTGGATACGAAAAATATACTTATGGCAATATTTAAAGACCAGCCCACAATCTGGCACCACCAATATCTGGATATCTTATCAAACATATTTGAGCAAAGCTATGCTGGTTGAAAGGTTAATTTACGATGCTTTTGATTAATGGCGAAATGCTGTTGTAAAGGGTTGATAATGGTAACAGGGTTGATAATGTTAATAAAGGAATACCCTTATGTCAACTTTATCAACTTAGTTAACCCTGTCAACTTCCCCAATAATGTTTAGTTTTACAATGTAGAAAAAAATGAATGAATGGGCAATCCCAATTTAAATACCAATAAAGATCTTTTGCAGCCCGCAGATAAGGAATTTGAAAACAATATCAGGCCGGGCCTGATAGATGAATTCAGTGGCCAGGCACAAATCATAGAAAATATTAGCATTTTTATAAAGGCCTCCAAACTAAGGGGGGAAGCATTGGATCATATCTTATTTCATGGTCCTCCTGGGCTTGGGAAGACCACTTTGTCCAGGATTGTTGCCAATGAAATGGGTGTGAATATAAAAGAAACCTCGGGCCCTGTGATCGAAAAGCCGGGTGACCTCGCCGGGCTCCTCACCAATCTTGAACCCCATGATGTATTGTTTATCGATGAAATTCACCGGCTGAGCAACGTGGTGGAAGAATATTTATATGCTGCAATGGAGGATTACCGCATCGATATTATGATCGACAGCGGGCCCAACGCCAGGAGTGTGCAGCTTACCTTAAATCCTTTTACTTTAATTGGAGCTACTACGCGGAGTGGTTTACTTACAGCACCCTTATTATCACGTTTTGGGATAAAAGCCAGGCTTGAATATTACGATGCAGAAACTTTAAAAAATATTTTGCTGCGGAGTTCTAAGATCCTCAATACAAAGATCACGAGTGATGCTGCAGCAGAAATTTCCCGGCGCAGCAGGGGAACACCAAGGATTGCAAATGGGCTTTTGCGCAGGGTGAGGGATTTTGCCCAGGTAATTGGAAACGGCGTGATAGATATGAATATTACAGAACATGCATTAAAAGCATTGAATGTAGATCAGCATGGGCTGGATGAAATGGATAATCGCATCTTAAGTACTATAATAGAAAAATTTAAGGGTGGCCCTGTCGGCATCACTACCATTGCCACGGCTGTTGGCGAAGAAACCGGTACCCTGGAAGAAGTGTATGAACCGTTTTTAATTAAAGAAGGATTTATTATGAGAACTTCAAGAGGGCGGGAAGTTACTGATAAAGCATACAAACATCTTGGAAAAATTCCCCCTGCCGGAGCTAATCAACGTAATTTATTTTAAACTGCCAGAAAAATCATTCCAATGACCGAAGAATTCCTTTCATTCAATTTGTAACAGTTTTTTTGTAACAGGTTTTTGTGTTACAAAAAAACTGTTACAAATTTGGCATAAAAAAGACTGCATTTCAGCAGTCTTACTATTATTTAAAAAGATTTGTAATTATTCAGAAACCACAAGCCGGAAGCCATTTCCATGAATATTCACGATCTCAAGTTTTGGGTCTTCTTTCAGATATTTACGCAATTTGGCAATGTAAACATCCATGCTTCGGCCGTTGAAATAAGTATCACTTCCCCAAATTTTCTTTAAAGCAGCTTCTCTTGGTAACAGGTCATTTTTGTATTCACTGAGCATTTTCAGTAGCTCGTTTTCCTTCGGAGACAGCGTTTGTACTTTTCCGTTAATGGTCAATTCACGCAGGCGGGGATTGAAGTGATAATTGCTTAGATCAAATTCAGCATTCACTTCTTCACGATGCATTTCTTCATTGCGTTTTAAGATCGCCTTGATCTTATGTAATAACACTTCACTATCGAAAGGCTTGGTGATGTAATCATCTGCACCAAGTTTATATCCCTGGATAATATCATCCTTCATTGTTTTTGCACTAAGGAAGAATAAAGGGACATCAGGATTTATATCCCTGATCTCTTCTGCCAGTGTAAAGCCATCCATATTCGGCATCATCACATCCAACAGGCATATATCAAATTTCTCACGCTGAAAAGCAGCAAGTCCCAGCCGGCCATCTCTTTCCAGTATAACATCATAATCGTTTAATTCAAGATAATTCTTGAGTACCATGCCAAGGTTCGTATCGTCTTCGCACAAAAGAATCTTTGGTTTTGCTGCTTCCATTGTCATTGTATTAGTTTATTTACAAATAAAATTAATTCATTTTTCAATTAGCTAAGATAGTGCCTAATTTTTTGTTAAAGGGAAACATCTCCCTGTGGTTTTACAAGTTCCAGGGGGTTTGTACGGTTTTAAAAGTTATCAATCTTAACCAGGTAGAAGCTTTCTAACCTGAAAACCTAAGAAACCTTTTTTGATTGTATCTTTCGGCCTAAATTTTCGGATCATGGCAGATAAAAAAAAATTCACTGACACAATTAAAGCAGGATACAGCTTCAAAGGAGAATCAGTTCAGATTGGAGCTGCGATATTAGAGGGTGAAGTGGTGCACGAAGCGGGTATTTTTCTTCCGCTAAAAACCATGAACAGGCATGGACTCATTGCAGGTGCAACGGGCACTGGCAAAACTAAAACAGTGCAAATGATCAGTGAATTCCTGAGTGATGCAAGTGTGCCGGTATTGCTGCTGGACATAAAGGGTGACCTGAGTGGAATTGCAGCCAGGGGAAGTTCGAATGAGAAAGTAGCTGACAGGTATCAAAAATTAAATCTTACATATACACCTGACGCATTCCCTGCTGAACTGATGACACTTAACGGGAAAAACGGTGTACACCTAAGGGCAACAGTTAGTGAGTTCGGGCCTGTTTTATTAAGTAAAATATTGGCTTTAAATGATACCCAGGGTGGTGTTGTTGCACTCATTTTTAAGTATTGTGATGATAATAAACTTCCCCTGCTTGATTTAAAAGACTTTATCAAAGTGCTGCAGTACATTGGCGATGAGGGCAAGTTGGGAATAGAAAAATTATATGGAAAGATATCTACTACATCAACAGGTACCATCCTAAGAAAAGTGATTGAACTGCAACAACAGGGCGCCGATGTTTTTTTTGGAGAAAAGAGTTTTGAAGTGGATGACCTAATGCGGAACAGCGATGATGGCAGAGGTATGATAAATATTTTAAGGGTTGCCGACCTGCAGGATAAACCAAAACTATTTTCTTCATTCATGTTGCAGATGCTGGCAGAATTATATGCCATCTGCCCCGAGGAAGGCGATCCTGATAAACCCAAGCTTGTCATGTTCATCGATGAGGCACATCTTGTCTTCCAGGAAGCGAGTTCGGAACTGCTGCAACAAATTGAGACCATCATTAAATTAATTCGTTCCAAAGGAATAGGAATTTTCTTTTGTACCCAAAATCCCATGGATGTGCCTGCAGGCGTGCTGGGCCAATTGGGATTAAAAATCCAACATGCACTAAGGGCTTTTACAGCTGCAGATAGAAAAGTAATAAAGCAGGCTGCCGAAAATTATCCTGAAACTGAATTTTATACGACAGAAGACCTCATCACACAGTTGGGCATCGGCGAGGCATTGATAACATTATTAAATGAAAAAGGTATTCCAACTCCTTTGGCACATACCATGCTTTGTGCTCCAAGAAGTCGTATGGACATACTCACAGATGCCGAAATAAATGATATTAATGGAAAATCAAAGCTTGTAATTAAATATAACCCGGTCGTTGATAGCAATAGTGCTTACGAAATATTGACTGCCAAACTTGAGGAAGCTACAGAAAAAACCGCTGCCGCCCAGGCTGCGGCACCTTCAAAAAAATCCGCTAAACCCGAACCATCGACCTTTGAAAAGGTGGCCAATAATACCGTTGTAAAAAGCATGCTCAGAACGGCAGGGAATGGAATTGTGAGGGGATTATTGGGGGCATTGGGCCTGGGTGGAAGAACAACAAGGAAAAAGACCGGTTGGTTTTGAGCAATAT
>JBDSBG010000058.1:0-34884 GCA_039921685.1 Ferruginibacter sp. | reverse complement strand
GTCCCAATAACCCTGCAGCCGTTGTTTGATACCTGTCAAGCGGGGCACTGATTACAATATCATTTTTACCATCACCAGTTATATCTCCAGCGTCAATGCTAAAACCAAATAAAGCACCTTCAACAGCAGTGGTAGGTTGTAGAATTTTACTGGGCAACACGGGTAAACCAGTAGCTGAACCTAAATAAATAAATACAGCCCCCACACCGGCAAGATTTCCAGAACCAGTAATAACATCCGCCATTGTTGGAGCACTAACGGCAACATCATCATAGCCATCACCATTTATATCTCCCAAACCGGCTACCGTAAATCCATAAGTTGTTTGTACCTGTAATTGTAAGTTAGTTAACAATCCGGGTAATATTCCATCAGCAGAGGTTGTCCACTCCGGCGTACGGTTTAATGGATCAATTGTAATTGGATATACTGCATTTTTATCATCTACTGTTATTGTAATCTCTTTAGTTGCCGGGTTTAGCTCCATTTTCGCATTCAGCGGATTGCTCTTTGCATCCCATACTTTCAATTCATCATAAATTAATTTTATTTCTTTTTCATTCATTTTTTCAAATAACACCACTTTATTGGCAGCAATTTCTTTTGCAGCAAGTTCAGTCGCAACCTGAATTTTAAGTGCAAGTTTACCTGAACCAATTGGTTTTTGATGTATTATAAAATTTTGACGGAGACCCCTGCTATCATTAAGATATTCAATATCCAATAAACTGGATTTATAAATCAGGGATGTTTTATCTTTTACAATAACAAAATTGTTATTTGTTGAATAGTTTATTTTGTCTTTGAATACTCCTTTTAAAGTAAAAGTTGCATTCCAATTGTTTTCCTGTTTATTTCTTTTCAGGTTGGAAATAGAATAACCTCCCGGATTTACCTTAAACTGCAGGTGATTTTTTGAATTGGTAACTTTAAAAGATTGATCTTTCTCTGATGGATAAAAACTATACTGCATCGTTTCAATGGCAGTTGAACTTTGTGTGTACCAGTCAGAAGAAACATCTTTAGGTAATTCTTTTTGTGCATGTAGTATAACAACGAATAAGCATGCAGCCAGCATTGATACTACGTTAAGTGTAGTTCGTTTCATAATCGAGTTTTATAGGGTTAACGATAAAGCAATACGAATCCTTAGCAGCTATTGCCGCCTGGTTTACTTTATAGGATATTTGTAATTAATGATGAGGGGAAAACTATCAGAAATAAGAGAGGTATGATACCGTATGTAACTATATTTATTCGTACTCAATTAAAATTATCGTACCGAAAAATATACTGACATCATATTTTCTTCTTCTTCAGTTTTCTGAGCAGGAAATTGGAGGAAATCAAGGGAATATTGGGATTGTTGTATTTGAAATTGTGAACAGCTATCTGGAACAAATGTAACGTTGAAATTTTTAAAGAAATAACTACATCAGGTCTTATAATACCTTAAAAAGTTCATATTGATCTACGTGTTTTTACTTATGGGTTAATCAAACTATATTCTATAGTTTTATAAAATTGAAAATTGTTGGTTAATATATCAGGCGAACTGATGCAGCAGTTAACTACTTTTCAAACTTTTATCCTAATTTATGATTACCACTAATTGCCCCATTCAATTCTCTTATACATCCATCGCTGCAGATGAGTTCGATTCGTTATTAGCAAACGCTTTTGATTGTAAAACTGATGATAAATTAGTTCCTATTTCACCAGACAAGGGGGAAGGGACATTGTTTATAAAAGAAATTGACAAAGATCTTTTTTTATTATCATTAGATATTTTATTGAAAAAAGATTTTATATGTAATAAGCAGGTAATCTTTCAGGAAAAGTTGCAAAAATCCTTTACTATTTCCTATTTGCTTAATGCAGATACTTTTAAGTTAGAAAATACAATATCAAAGGAACAAATTTATTTAAAAAGGAAGGGGGATATTATTTTAGCTACGGATTAAACCGGGTTTCGTTTTGAATTACCTGCCGGGAAGCCTTTCAAATTAATGTCGTTTAATGTAAGTGAACAATGGCTGCGCAAAGAATTCGCAGATAACAGTATATCTCTTGATGATTTGATTGAAAGATTAGAAAATAGAAACAGGCCAGGAATTTTTCTTGTACCCGGCAGTCTTGAAGAATTAAAAATAATTTCAGATATCGAAACACAGATTTCGACTGACTGCAGTAATATTTTGTTCCTTAAAGCAAAGTTATTTTCCCTTGTCTCACATTTTTTCTTAAAATTATTTGATATAACTCCGATTTTAAAAACCGGGTCGATATTGTCTTATTCAGAAAAAATGCTTGAAATTGAGAAAATATTGATTGGTTCCATAGAAAAAAAATTGCCAGATTTAAAATCGATAGCTAAAGACAATGCGCTTAGTGTTTCTACTTTGAAAAGACATTTTAAGATAGTATTCGAAAAAAATATTTATGCGTATTATCTTGAATTAAAAATGGAGCATGCCAAGAGACTATTAATGGAAACGCCGATATCGGTGAATGAAGTGGCAAATAAACTGGATTATGGAAAAGTAAGTTCGTTTATTAGAATATTCAAAAAGCACTACGGCGTTAGTCCCGGAGGAATAAGAAGAAAAATGCTTAGTAAATAGTATTCTATAAAAAAATCCCCGGAAAGGTGGTTTTTTTATACGGTCAATTGTATTAGTTCTGATTAATTGACAGAAATCTTCCAGAGATGAGCGGCTTAAAAATTTTATAGTGGCCTCGCCAGGAATCGAACCTGGGTCTGGAGCTTCGGAAACTCTTATACTATCCATTGTACTACGAGGCCATATCGGATGCCGGATGAGGAATCCATGATCCATTATAATATAAAAAGAACTATTGTATTAGCAGTAATAAATTACCAATTTACCATTCATATTTTCAACAGCTATTCACTTATTTTCACAATATCTAATCTAACCGCTGTCGGGGTTTGAAACCGCCGACAGGGTTCGCCGATTGCCGATTCCGGATTGCCGGTTCGTTATTTTCCAAAACTCTGAATATTAGATCCAAATATCTTTACAGCAATTGCCAGCAATATCACACCAAAGAATTTTCTTATAACGATCATGCCACTCGGGCCCAGCATTTTCTCGATCCACTTTAATGATTTCAATACGGTGAATATCACTACGAGGTTTATTAATATGGCAATAAAAATATTTACATCATTATAATTAGCCTTCAAGCTCATGATGGTAGTAAGCGTGCCCGATCCGGCAATAAGCGGGAAAGCGATTGGAACAACGCTGCCACTTCTTGGATCCGTTTCTGGTTTAAAAAATTCTACGCCCAATACCATTTCCAGACCGATGATAAAAATTACAACACTACCTGCAACCGCAAAAGAATGTACATCTATACCCAATAATTCTAAGAACTGCTGACCAATCAATAAAAAACCAATCATCAACCCACCCGACACAAGTGTTGCCTGCAATGAACGAATCTCTCCACCCATCTTTACCCTCAACGTCGCAAGCACCGGAATGGAACCCAACATATCAATCACCGCAAACAGTGTGAAAGAAATAGTAAGGATCTCCTTAAAAGCCAGGAAACTAAAGTCCATTTAATGCATTTTTGCAAAGATAATGAAGCGGGAATCGGCAATCGGGAATTGGGAATATTTTTTTAAATTCCGGCTCTTGCTAATTATCCGGAGGTCAGGCACTTGTTTTATGATGGCCGATTGCCGATTACCGATTGCCGTTGTTCAAACTCACTAAACAACCCCTACAAAGACAATCATCATAACGTTCACTCACAAATTCAATCGCTTCATTGGTACAACTGATCCCATGGCATTGGCAATTGATGATATCTCCTGCTTTGCATACGAATGCATTGCCGCAACGGGCACAAATTTTCTCTTCATGTTTGTGTTTATTTTCCATCTGTGGATAATTTTGAAATGAATGGTCAATAGTGAAAAATATTTAATCTTACTTTTTCTTCAACCTATAAAATGGTTTTAGCAGTAAAAACGAACCTCGAAGATTTCGCCATTGACCATCCACCATTCACCGCTCTATTTTACAAACACAATCTTATTCGGATTCACTCCTGGCGCTACAGAGAAACTAAACTTTTTTACCCCATTTCTATCAAAACATGTTACCGAGCCTGATGAAGTGAAATCTCCTGCATCCGCTATATAAACATTGCCTTTATCATCAATGTTAATTCCATATGGTGACGTAATAACAGTTCCATCCGTAATAAATTCACTTCGGATCGTTGTGTCAGCAATAGTATTATACATTTTACATGTACCGGCACCTCCATAGTTATTATAAAAATAAGCAGTGTCATTATGAATGCGAACCTGGCTATAGCTGTAGTCACTGTTAAGCGTAGCCTTTACTGATTTTGTTGCACTGCTTACAACGGTTACTGTAGCTGGTATACTGGTAAAATTTCCATAACTGCTAACATAAAGGTCACCCAAAGAATTGGCCTCGATCTTTTGTGGATTGATGCCAACTGTTATCTTTTGTGTTTCGAGCTGGGTGTTAAGGTCAACAACTGAAATCGTAGAATCAGGCACAGGGTTCAATCCCCCCGAATTGGTGACATATAAATAATTTCCAACGGCAACAAGTGCTTCTGGATTAGGCCCCACCACAATAGAATTACTGATCGCCAAAGTGGCTGTATCTATAACCTTTACTGTTCCATCATAAGCGCTCGCATAAACTTTACCGTTATAGCCAGTTGCAAAACGTGGGCCTGAAGGAACTGGTATCGTTGTGATCTGCACACCGGTTGCAAGGTTTAAGACAGTTATATTGCCAGAACCATTCATAACGATATAAATCTTGTTTCCGTAAACGATCATATCGTTTGCAAGGTCACCAAGGCCGCCGGTAAGTGCCGGGTTTTTTTCAAGAAAATAATCTCCGAATATTACACCGGAAGAATCCACCCGATAAGCCAGTTTGCTGTTGTTGGCACCAAAGCCACCCTCACTAAGAATGTATGCGCCGCCTTTTGAAATGGTATCCACAGGAACAGGTGTAATAACAACTGGTGCTACATCATTGTCTTTATTGCACGCCGTGAATAAAAGCACTGCCGGCAATATCCATTTTATTAAATTTTTTTTCATCATATTTTATTTTTAAGGTTATTTATTATTTTTAAATGAAGCAGTTATACCAATCCTGTAATTGAATCGCGGCATGGGATAATACCGGATTATTTCGTACTGATGATTATAGGTATTATTTACTTCAGTAAGCAATTTATAATCCCAATATTTTTTGGAAGTAAAAGCGTAGCTTATAGAAATATCATGCGTGGACCAGCCTTTTACTTTGTTCTCACTAGTTTGATCACCTGGCCGGTACCGGTATGATGACAGTAGAAGATTGTAACTTAAAGCAAATTTCCTGTAATTCGAATTTAGATTTATGCTGCCGGAATGCACCGGAGTATAAGGCAATTGCGTTTTGTACTGCGGCGTTCCACGTTGAGATATATCCTGTGCTTTCTGAAAAGTATATGCAATATTTGTAGCAATTTCAACCTTAGCCCATTGCCGGAAGACAAAGTGTAGCCCTGCATCCATTCCCCTGATGTTGACTTTTCCAATGTTCAACATGGTCCATTGAAAAAGGTTCTGCCGTGGCACTGCAAGTATCTTGTCAGTTACTTTATTGTAATAAAAATCGGCTGTAAAAATAATTGACTTAAATACAATTGCGGGTTGTTCATTAAAAGTTATACCAAGATTATATTGATCCGCGATTTCAGGACGAAGCTTTGTATTGCCAATATTGGTATAATAGAGATCGTCAAATGTGGGAGCCCTGAAAATATTTTTGTATGAAGCACGTATCCTCAATGGCAAATAGTTAAATGGCCGAACTGATGCAGAAACAGCGGGTGATATCCTATGAAGGTTACCTCCTTTCATACCCTGTTCAACGTTTTCAGTAATATAAGTGTAGAGCAAATTTCCGGTAATGTCCACACGCAGCCGTTTCCATTGAACTGCAATATTATTCAAAACATTGTCTCTTCCCGGATTTGCAAAATTTATTGCAAATGAATCTGTACGTTTTAATTCACTTTTAAAATAATCTGCCGAATAACTTGCAGATAAGGAAGGCAAAATGTTATAGCTATATGCAGCAGACAAATAGAATTCTTTCTGATGAAATTCATTTTCAAGTTTCCCTGCATAATTCTGGTAAGAAGGATCAAGGTAATATTTATAATCAGCAGTATATTTTGCGCTGATCAATATCCTGCTTTTCGCGGAAATATTCCTTTTCCAGGTAGCCTGTGCGAAGAAATTTTCATTGTCCAATCTTTCATCAGAATATTTATTATATAAAATAACAGTACCGGGAAGCCCGCGTTTTGAATTGTAGTAATATGCTTTAAACTTCACTTCGTTGCTATCATTCACTGCATAAGCTGCATCATATTCCAGCCTGTACGATTTAATGTCGGAGTTGGTACGTTTGCTTTTTGAATGGCCTGTTTCATAATCAATAAAAGTAAAATCGCCTTTTGCAGACTGGTATTCGGCATTGACCGATTGCCAAAGATGTTTGTTGATCCTTCCTTTATAATATACAGAGGGGTTGATAAATCCGAAAGATCCGAATTTGAATTTTAAAGCAACCGCAGTCATAGCCTGTTCAGAAGCGTTGGCTGATGAAGATGATAATGCAAGCACTGACGTTGATGCATAGGTGCGGGCAGGCAGTAAAATGTCGACCGGCTGGTTAGTAAAAAGCTGGATGGATTCAATGTTATCCAGGGAAAACCTCCCAAGATCAATTTGCCCGCCTTGTGCATCGGCGATCATAATGCCATCGTACATAATACCTGTATGGTTTCCGCCAAGGCTTCTTACAGATACCGTTTTTAATCCGCCAATACCGCCATAATCTTTCACCACAACGCCAGGAAAATATTTAACTGCATCCGCCACCGACAGGCTGTTCAATCTTGACAATGCAGGCTTATTTAATTGTTGTACGGCAATTGAAGAAGCCGTGATATCCAAAGGCTTTTTCGAAAACAATTTTACTGCCTTCAATGTATCAGACACCTGCGCAACTATTTTGTAAGGCGTATTCAGCATACAAACTGCTATAAAAAAGTATGTGCAGATCTTTTTCAACAAATAAATTGATTCTACTTATAACTACGGTAGATAGACGAAGATTTGAGCTGCGATGATGCAGTGCCAGTCTTCAGCCTTTCACCCGAAAGCTTGATGATGAATGATTGTGACTGGCAGGTCTTCTGGCTTGGCTACTGTTGAACACCTTCCCGTTCTGCATTGAATAGAACAGTGGTATGAAGATTCAACAAAGTGAAAACAGGAATCGGGAATCGGGAACTAGACTATGGTATTCTGCCGATTAACGATTGACGATTGCCGCCGCTTCACTACGCCTTACAGCTACGGGGATAGCGCCGGAATTAAACCGGCTTCCCTTTTAATCCCGAATACCGGGAACCAATCCGCTGCAAATGTATAAAGATTGGTGGTCAATTGTGTAAAAAGTTTCAACATGGGCGTTTCCGCTGAGTAAAGGCAACGGGAAATTAATTGTGACTGAAACCAACGGGAAATAATGGCAAGAAAAAGCCGCTGATCAACAGCGGCTCTTCATCATTTATATAAAATCAGTTAATTAATGAGCTTCTTCGGATGGCTTTTTACATTCACCTGCAATTTTATGAAAAGTATCATGTGTTTCAGAGATCATTTTCATTAATTTCTCATTCGGCTGCCCGGCCTGTACTGCTTTTGCCAGATCCTGGCATTGCCCAGTCAATTTTTTTAATGCAGCCTTCGTTTCTTCGGGTTTGTAATTCCCAGGAATTGGCGAAGCGATCCATGCTCTTGCTGCTGCTAATAAGCTGTCTGCTTTTTCTTTTAGTGGCTTGAAATCACCCTCTTCTGCCGGGTGAAAAGTTGCAGCCATATAAGAATGAAAAGCTTTTTGCTCAGCCCATCCTGTTGATTTTCCCTGCCCGTAGCTTGTGCCCACTAAAATGATCAATGATAGTAGCGCTAATTTGAATTTTTTCATGTTTCTAAAAGTTTATAGTTGAATGTTGATTTCGATTTTCGCCGCAAAAATAAGGAAAGTTTCAGAGGTTTCAAAGGTTTGGGCGGTTTTCAGGGGTTTTCCAGGGTTTCCAGAAGTTTGGGGCCTTTTCGAAGGTTCGAAGGGTTGAAGGATTAAAAGACTTGAGTTTTTTAAAAAGGATTAGAAATGTGTTTATGCAGTTCCATTCCCGCGATGTCGCCAACTTATCAAGCTACAATTTTGTAAACAATATTTAATATCTTTTCAGCATGCAATCAAAATCAAAATTAAGTCTTTTTGATTTTACCATGATCATGGTTAGCCTGGTGATAGGGATGGGCATTTTTCGTACACCCGTGAATGTTGCAAAAGCAGCGCCGGATACTTTTTTATTTTTTTTAACCTGGATCGCTGGTGGATTGATTGCTTTATGCGGTGCTCTTACTTATGCCGAGATCGGCAGCCGGCTACCCGTTACCGGTGGCTATTACAAAGTTTTTTCATATGCGTATCATCCATCGATTGCATTTGGCATTAATTGCATCATCCTGGTTTCAAATGCAGCTTCGCTGGCAGGGGTTGCCATCGTTGGCGGCGAGTATATTACCGGCATTCTTCTACCTGAAACAAAAGACAAACTGTTTATGGCAATTGCTGCTAACGCAGATCATATACAAATGATACAGATCAGCATTGCATTAACGGCCATCTTTATATTTTACGGCGTAAACCTGTTGGGATTAAAAATGAGTGCCAAAACCCAAAACGTTTTAATGATGATCAAGATCGGGTTGATATTGTTACTGATTTTGCCAATCTTTTTTGCAGATGCAATTACCACAACAACGCTGTTACCATCACATGTAAATCCAACGGTCAGGGAATACATAAAAGCATTTGGTATTGGATTGGTGGCCGTAAGCTTTACCTATGGCGGTTACCAGCAGTCAATCAATTTTGGTGCAGAAGTTAAGGAGCCTTCCAGGAATATTCCGCGGGGGATCTTCCTCGGCATTATGATCATCATCATACTTTATCTAACTATCAATTACGCTTATATTAAAGTAATTGGTTTTGAAACGATGAAAGAAAGTAAAAACATTGCAGCCATCATGGCTTCAAAGATCTTTGGGATAAATGCCGAACGTGTACTTTCTGTCTTTTTATTTTTAAGTGTATTGGCTTATGTGAATGTTTTACTGATGAGCAATCCTAGAGTGATGTATGCGATGAGTGAGGATAAGATCCTTCCACCGGTTTTTAAAAGCAGGAATCCGAAAACAGGTGTACTCATTGTTTCGTTGAGTGTATTTGCAGCGCTCTGTGCATTGATCGTTTTTTGGTCGAAGAATTTTGATGAGATATTGAGCTTTAGCATTTTTTTGGATTGCTTCGGTATGGTATTATCTGCAGCAACGATTTTTATTTTAAGAAAAAAAACAAAGCATTTAGACAATACGGGCATTTACAAAATGAAGGCTTATCCTTTGCTTCCTGTTATATTCATTGTAGCTTATAGTTTTGTTGCCGTAAGCATTGCAATGGATTATGAGAATAATAACCATGCCGCACTAAAAGGTTTATCAATACTGGCAATTTTTATCAGCCTCTACTTCTTAGCTAAACGAACCAAAAAACCAACTGAATAAGATGGACGTTTCTTATATCATCAATGAATTTGCAGAAGACCGGGAACATTATTTTAATGCAGTAGCGCCACCGATCATGCAGACAAGCAATTTTATTTTCAAGACGGTCGATGAGATGCGCCGTGCCTTTGCTGATGAGTATTCCACATTTCTTTACAGCCGGGGGAAAAATCCTACTGTAGATATCTTAAGAAAAAAACTTGCAGCCTTGGATGCTGCCGAAGATTGCCTGGTTTTTAACAGTGGCGTTGCAGCCACATTTGCAGCTGTATTTGCCAATGTAAAATCGGGCGACCACATTGTAAGCGCTGACAAACCCTATTCCTGGTCACAAAAATTATTCAATGAAATTTTACCAAAGTTTGGTGTAACTACAACGTATGTGGATGGCCGTTATATAGAAAATTTTGAAAGAGCGATTTTGCCAAATACAACTGTCATTTACCTGGAAAGCCCCAATAGTTGGGACTTTGCTATACAGGATCTTAAAGCTGTTGCCGAACTCGCAAAAGCAGAGAACATCATTACTATTTGCGACAACAGTTACTGTAGCCCGTTATACCAGCAACCCATCTTACTCGGAATTGACCTTGTGATGCAAACAGCCACAAAATACATTGGGGGGCACAGTGATACCGTAGCCGGTGTTCTATGTGGCAGCAAGGCGATGATTGAAAAGATCTTCAACCTTGAATACATGACGGTTGGAAGCGGGATACAACCATTCAATGCATGGCTGCTGATCCGTGGGTTGAGAACCCTGCCAGCAAGGCTGCAACGCATTACCCATACAACTTATGAACTGGTAGAATATTTAAAACATCATCCGAAAGTTGAACAGGTATTATTTCCTTTCGATGTAGATTTTCCTCAATATGAACTTGCAAAACAACAAATGACAAATGCGTGCGGCTTGCTAACTTTTATCATCAAAGCCGGCAGCATTGAACAAATAGAAACATTCTGTGAAAGCCTAAAACATATATTTATGGCAGTAAGCTGGGGCGGCCATGAATCCTTGCTAATCCCTAAATGTGCAGGAATGGAAAGAGACAAGTTTGATGTAAATAACAAAGAACACAGGATGATCAGGCTTTATTGCGGTTTGGAAGATGCTGGTTACCTGAAGAGCGACCTTCAGCAGGCCTTCGAAAAAATACAATAAGTTTGTTTACCAGGAACGATTGGTGGTCAATAGTTGCCGCTTGTCATATTGAAATTATTTAATTAGCAGCCTTATAAGTATTTTTGCACAATGCACATGAAAAGTCTATTAGTCATTTTAGTCATTTGTCTATCTGCCGCGGGCGTGAGTGCCCAAAACAAAAAAAAATGGGATTTACGCTCCATCGTGGATTATGCCATGAGCAATAATATTACCGTAAAACTTAGTGATGTGCAGGCACAGGTGGCACAGATCAATTACAAGCAAAGTAAATCCTCCCAAATTCCAAATTTGAATTTCACTGGTAATGCTGGTTTAAATTCAGGGACCAACCAGGACCCGACTACATTTAGCCGGGTAACTGAAACCTATTTTTCGTCAGGATTACAATTACAATCAAGTGTAGACATTTTCAATTTTTATAGTAAGCGCAATACCATCGCCGCCAATAACTGGGAACTGCTGGCCGCAAAAGCAAATACGGACAAATTAAAGAATGACATTGCTCTTACAGTCGCCAACGCATACCTGCAGATATTACTTTCAATAGAACAACAGAATATAACATCGGTTCAAATTCAACAAACTACCTCTCAGCTTTCCAATACAAAAAAACTGGTGGACGCAGGCTCATTGCCGCCACTCAATCTTACACAACTGGAAGCACAGCTTGCAACCGACAGCGTGAACTATATTACAGCGAAAGGGGCTGTTTTACAAAATATACTTACACTAAAGGCATACATGAATATTGACCCCGCTGCTGATTTTGATGTGGACACTCCTTCTATTAAATCTATTCCGCTTGACCCTATTGCCAATCTGCTACCAGAAACAGTTTATGCACTTGCACTCAAAAATCAACCATTGCAACGTTATGACGATCTTAAAATAAAAGCGGCTCAAAAAAATAAAGATGCGGCAAGAGGGGCAATGTATCCATCACTTTCCATGTATGGAAGTTTAGGGACGACTTACCAGGCATTTAAAAAGAAAGGATATTATGATCCAAATGATGCGGTGTTGTTGGGCTACGTCAACACTCCTTATATCGTACCGGGTACAATCGTAGATACTGTGCTGGGACCAGTATATGGTAATGGGCCGCAAAAATATATAAGACCGGCAGCCTACAGCCGGCAGCTTTCAGATAATTTTAACCAGGGTATAGGATTGAGCCTGAGCATTCCCATTTTAAACGGAAGATCACTCAAATCAAATTATGAAAGGAGTAAACTTAACATTGTGAGCTGGCAGTTACAAAAAGTGCAGGACGATCAAAATTTAAAACAAAATATTTTCCAGGCCTATAATTCCGTTTTAATTGCTTTGGAGAAATTTAATGCAAGTAAAAAATCGGTTGATGCAAGCCAGCTTACCTATGATTATGCTAAAAAAAGATTTGATGTTGGTATGCTGAATACGTTTGACCTGATCACTACTCAAAATAATCTCTTGACAGCCAAACTTCAATATTCGATCAATGAATTTGATTATGTATTTAAAATGAAAGTATTGGAGTTTTATAAAGGAATGGGGATCAAACTGTAACCTCTGACCAATTGATAATTGATAATTAATAAACGCAAAAAAGCAGGAGCTGATCGTTATGTCTCATCTCTGACAACTGACAACTGAATTTATATGAATAAAACAACAAAATGGATACTGATCATCGTGGGAATACTGGTAGTTGCATTGGTAATAATGTCGCAGGCTGGTGTATTTGGAAAAGATGAAGGGACTAGAGTAACTGCGGAAAAAGTACAGCGCCGCACCATCATCGAGATCGTGAGTGCCAGTGGAAAGATCTATCCTGAAATTGAGGTGAAGGTGAGCCCGGATATCAGTGGTGAAATCACAGCGCTTACGGTACAGGAAGGTGATACTGTAAAAAAAGGGCAATTGCTTGCAAAGATCTATGCGGATATTTATGATATTCAGCGTGACCAGGCAGCAAGCGGTGTTGCTCAAAGCCAGGCACAGGTAGCTAACTCACAGGCAGCATTAGACGCACTCATAGCACAACAGGAGCAGGCCGGGCGTACTTTCAATATGCAGAAAAAGTTATTTGATGATAAAGTGATCAGTCAAAGCGAGTTTAATATTGCTGATGCAAATTTTAAAGCCGCCAAAGCGAACTATAATGCAGCAAAACAGGGTATTCGCAGTGGACAGGCGGGTGTATCAAGTGCCGTTGCTAATTTGAATAAAGCAAACAAGGATTTGGGACGTACGGAGATCATTGCTCCTATGGATGGTGTAATAAGTTTGTTAAGCGTGAAAAAGGGAGAAAAAGTGGCCGGTAATAGTTTTGCACTTGGCACAGAAATCCTTCGCATTGCAGACATGTCGAAAATAGAAGTTAGGGTTGACGTAGGTGAGAATGATGTTCCAAAAGTAAAGTTGGGAGACAGTGCTATCATTGATATCGATGCCTACAGTGACAGGAAATTCAAAGGTATTGTTACCCAGATAGCAAGTAGCAATAATGGTGCAGCTACACAAAGCGCCCTTGCAACTACCAGCTCTGACGTAACGCAATACAAAGTGTATGTAAGATTATTACCTGAAAGCTATATGGACCTTATTGGGAAGGGAAGTTACCCGTTTCGCCCGGGCATGAGTGCAAGCGCTGATATACAAACAAAAACACAAACAAATGTTTTGAGTGTTCCTATCAATGCGGTTACTACCCGTGAAAAAAATGACAGCCTGAAAACAGAAAAGAAAAAAGATGATGCTCAAATTACCCCTACAAGTGCAACAACGAACCTGGATGACCTTGAAATAGTAGTATTTGTGGTTGACAAAGAAAATAAGGTAAGCAAAGTAAAAGTAAAAACCGGGATACAGGATATCAATAATATCGAAGTAACGGAAGGAATAAAAGAAGGAGACATAGTTGTAAGCGGTCCCTATGATGTCGTAAGTAAAACATTGAAAAAAGGCGACCAGGTGAAGATTGTTGAGAAAAAGGAATTGTTTGAGAAGAAGTAGATGACAGGTTGGTAAAATTTATAATGGCAAATCAGCCATACGATCATCTGAACCTGACTGTAGTGCACGAATAAAAGACAAACAGCAATACAAAAATATTTTTTAATTAAACTAAGAATGGCTGCTGCGTAATTACAGCAGCCTTATTTTTTAAAGTGAAGACAAAATTATTTTACGCACTCATTTTTTTAATTGCTAGTGCAACTTCGATTGCACAAACAACGCAGTTGCACTTGCTGTTAACAAATGACAAACAAGAACCCTTTCAAAACGCAACAGTAATATTGTTGAAATTGCCTGATAGCAGTTTAAAAGAAAAGAAGGTAGTGAAAGGAGAATCGTTCTTCGAAGTTGAGATGAACAGTACCTATTTATTAAAGATCTCTGCGGTTGCAACACAGCCTGTGAACAAAGTAATTTCCATTACCGATACAGCTATGTCAGTCACCATAATTCTTGGTACTAAAATAAACAACCTTGGCAATGTAACAGTTGTATCAAAGAGGCCGCTTATAAGACAGGATGATGACAAAACGGTTGTGGATGCCGAAGCGCTTGCAAATAGCAGTACAAATGCGTTTGAAGTATTGGAAAAAACACCGGGCACGATTGTGGACCAGGATGGAAATGTTTACTTAAGCAGCACTACACCTGCCACGATATTTATCAATGGCAGGGAAATGAAATTAAGCAATACCGATATTGCCTCTCTATTAAAGAGTTTACCCGCAGGGAGTGTAAGTAAAATTGAAATACTGCGAAGCCCTTCTGCAAAGTTTGATGCAGCAAGCAGTGGTGGTATTGTAAATATTGTTTTAAAGAAAGGAGTAAAACTTGGAACCAGCGGAAGTGTGAATTTTGCATATTTCCAGGGCCGGTATGGCACTGAAACGGGTGGTGTTAACTTAAACAGGAGTTCGGGTAAGCTTACCAGTTACTTTAGTTACCAGTTTACCAACAGGAATAATTATGAGCAATTAAATTCAGACAGGTTAATACCAACAGATACACTGGTCTCGCAAAAGTCGCATACCACCTATCCTACCTTTAATAATTACCTCAGTGGCGGGATAGATTATGCCATCAGCAAGAAATTAAATTTCGGTTATGACCTTCGCATCAGCAAAACAAATGGTAGAAGTTATGCTGCAAACCCCATTGATATAACAGATAACCCGACCGGGGCATTGCTTGAAAGGAATGAATCTGATATTAAGAACAAAAATGTATCAACTTATATCGGGAACGAGCTATCGGCAAAATACAAAATTGACTCTATCGGTAGTGAGTGGACAACAGAGTTTGATTATTATTATTATAAAAACAAGAATAACCAGGATTACAGTAATTTTTACCTGTTACCTTCTTATGTTTCAACAATTGGTAACGGCGAAAATAAAAATGACAAAAACATTTTTGTTTTTCAAACCGATCTTACACTTAAACTTCCCAAGAAATTTACTTTAGAAGCGGGTTTTAAAGCAACCTTCAGCAATAGCCGCAACAGCTCTGCATATTTTAAAGACACTGGCAACGGCGAAAAATTTATAGATAGATATCAAACCAATACATTCAAATACAAGGAGACGATCACGGCTGCTTATTTACAGGTATCGAAAACATTCCTGGGGTTTACACTAAAACCCGGCCTTCGACTTGAAACTACTGATATCAACGGCCACCAGTTCATACCGAAAGACACATCGTTCTCAATTAAGAGAACAGATGTATTCCCATATCTATTTATTAAACACAACCTTTTCAAAATATTCAAGACGCCATTGATTGGAAGTGCTATTTACCGTCGCAGTATCAAAAGGCCTTATTATGAGTCATTGAATCCTTATCCGAAATATATTGATCAGTATTTGTTTGATGTAGGCAACCCTGAGTTAAAACCCCAATTCACAACTAATTATGAAATTAATGTAACGTTCCAGGGCTTCCCGGTTTTCGCACTTGGAATAAATAATACAAGAGATATTTTTAGCCAGGTAACGCTACAGGATAACCGAACGAAGATTGCATATCGCACTTATGAAAACCTTGGAAAGAATAAAGAAATTTATTTTAAAGTAATTGGAGGCATTCCCCCGGGTGGAAAATATTTTTGCTACGTAGGTGCACAATATAATTACAATCAATACGAGGGACAGTATGACAACCATCCATTGAACTATAGCCGGGGCAGCTATACATTTTTTATGTACCAGGAACTTAAGTTAACGAAAACATTTTTAGTAAATATGCAGGGATTTATGCGCACAAAGGGATTTCAGAATTTCTATGAGCTAAATACTTTTGGTGGACTATTCGTATCTGTAAACAAAGCTATCCTGAATAAAAAAGCAAATATCATTCTTTCCGTAAATGATCTCCTGCAAACAAACCGGGTTGAGTTTAGTTTGGACCAGGGCAATGTACATGCAACAGGTTCAAGGGTAAATGATACAAGAAGATTGGGAATTACAATCCGATACAATTTTGGCGGAAAGCCTAAAGAGGAGAAGAAAAGTTTTGAAGCACCAAGTGAAGCCAATTAACAATGGACAATTGATAATTTGACAATTAAATACAATAGATACAAAATGATTTTTATATTGGCGACATTGTCAATTGTCAATTATCAATTGTCAATTATTTAAAGAGTTCTTCAGCTAGAACAACGCTCTCCGGCTTCCCAACATCTACCCATTTATCACCAGTATGATTGTAGCCGAGGATCAAATGATCGGCAGCAAGATCGAGGTAGGTATCCATAATAGAAAATTTACCATCCTGTTTTATTAATGAAAATATGCCTGGTTGATAAACGACCACACAACTGTATGCAAATGCCTGCAAATTTTCTTTTTGAATAACAATTCTTTCCTCACCTGTTGTATTGTTTTTCCAACCGCACATTCTTCCTTCATTATCCAATAAAATATTGCGGGATGTTTTTCGTTCTGTCACGCCAAATGAAACCAGTGGTTTATGCTCATCATGAAAAGCAAGAAGTTTATTGATATCCAGATCAGTCAGTACATCCACATTCAATGAAATAAAAGGATCGCTTGTTTCCAATAGTTTTCTTGCTTTTAATAACCCGCCGCCGGTTTCCAACAGTTCAGCTGATTCATCGCTTAGTAAAATATTACTTCCCCAGCCATTGTGTGCTTTGATTGCCTCTACCATTTGTTCAGGGAAATGATGAATGTTCACAATTATATCAGTGATATTGAATTGTTGTAAATATTCTATGTTGCGTTGTAATAAGGATTTACCATTAACAATAGCAAGTGCTTTAGGATGCTTATCTGTCCAGGGCTTAAACCTTGTTCCTAAGCCCGCTGAAAAAATAATTGCTTTCCTCCCCGCCCCTGAAAGGGAGCTTTGGTCTCTGATACTTTTTAACTCGTGCATTTTTTGTTGATTAGTTGGATAATGAATTTGGGATTGTTTTTACTTGAAAGTAAATGAAGCGATTTAATGTTATTCCCAGGTTCTCAATTTCTGTTTGGCAAGCTGATCATGTATTTGTACATCTGATTTGTTGTGAATACTGCCATCTATTTCTATAACCAATTTTAATTCATGCCAATAAAAATCAGCTATGTAAAAAGATATCGGGTGTTGTCGCGGTAATTTAACTCCTAACTTATTTCCTGACAAATACATCCACATCATAGCTTCTTCCCATGAAGGAAATTTTCTTAACTCCTCTGCTCTTTGAAAAATCAATTTCGAAGCTCCATAATGCATTCCCATAATCTACTATTTCGCTTTCAACAATATGATTGCCTCCAATAAAAAAATTATTTACGAATTTAAGCTAAGCGCCTTCACGGGTTTGGGGCATTTTCCTTACCCAATTGTCTTTATTATTATGAGACAATTCTACTCTCACTCCAAACTTATTTTTCAAATGCCTCGCCAATGCCTCCGCAGCATAAACACTGCGATGTTGGCCGCCGGTACATCCAAAATTAATTGCCAGATTTTCAAATCCCCGCTTAATATATTCCTGTACCGATATATCAACAATATTGTAAACATTGTTTAAAAAATCGGGCATCTTCGTTTCCTGTTCAAGATAATCCTTCACATCTTTGTCCTGGCCGGATTGCGCTTTGTATTCTTCAATTCTTCCCGGATTTAAGATACCGCGGCAATCAAAAACAAAACCGCCACCATTAGTGGTTTCGTCAACCGGGTAACCAGTTTTTATGTAAGAAAAACTGTTGATCTTAACAACCAAAGGCGTTTTAAAATTTGCTTTGGTCGGTTCAAAGCGATGAACCACTTCATCTTCAACAATCATTTGAAGCAGCCTGTCAAACTCGGATAGATTTATACCAAACTGTTTGTTATTGAGAAACCATTTTAGGTTTTGCAATGCAAATGGAATGCTGGTTAAGAAATGTGACTTGCGTTCAAACAAACCGCGAAAACCATAAGCACCCAATACCTGCAGGAGCCTGATCAATACATACCCGTTATATTGACTTTCAAAACGGATCCGGTCAAAAGGTTTTTTTAATATTGCATTTACACAATCAATATAATAATGCAGCAACTTATTTTTCCAGTCATCGCTAAGGTCTGCCTTTGCCTGCCATAACAGGGATGCTACATCATATTGCAAAGCTCCTTTCATTCCTCCCTGGTAATCGATAAAAAAAACTTCATCTTCCTTTACCATAATATTCCTGCTTTGAAAATCACGAAACATAAAATATTTATGATCAACATGCGCCAGGTAAGTTGAGAGTGCCTCAAAATCACTTATGAGTTTCTCTTTGTCGTATGCAAATTTTAATGTGTCCAGAAAATAATATTTAAAATAAAGCAAGTCGGATAAAATAGCTTGCTTACTAAATTCTTTGCTTGTAATACAATCATCATAATTTAATCCTGCATCTGCGTTTATCTGCAAATGAGCCAATGCATACAAACTCTTTTTATAAAGTTCAAATAGATTTTCCGTGTATCCTTCCGCTTCCAGTTTATTCAATAAAGAACAGTCGCCAAAATCTTCCTGTATATAAATATTACCCTTTTCGTTAACAGCATATACGTCAGGCACAGGTGCGCCAATACTTTTGAAATGCCTGCTGAAATTTATGAATGTTTTGTTTTCGGCTGTATTTGTATTGTATGTTGCGATAAAAGATTGTGAACCTGTTTGTACTCTGAAATAGATTCTGTCGCTACCGCTTTGAGGAAGCTTATCAATACTGCTAGCAGCCATTTCAAAATGTGCGGTAAATAGTTGGCGTATTTCTTCTATGATCACTGACATTGAGTAAAGATAATGAATGATAAAAATAAAAACGCCCAGCATGACCTGGGCGTTGGAAATTCCTCAGCTTAATACATTTTCACTAATAATAAATCGTTCCTTCTTAATGGGCAATGAAATCATTGACCGTTTATTTGCTGCTGCCTCTTATTAGTCCGCTTATTTCTAAACGTTTTTGCTGCAGTTCCATCCATCTGCACAATCTTTGGAAAAAACAATCCCATTACTTCCACCAGTTGTTGCTGGCTTTTCATTACTTCCCGAATATCCTTATAAGCAAAAGGGGCTTCATCCAGTCCGCCGCCCAATAAAGTAACCCCATGTTCTTTCAATTCTTTCGCTAAGGCTTCGTGGCTGATATTAGCTAGCGCTTTCGTACGGCTCATTTTACGCCCGGCTCCATGGCTGGCGGAATTGATGCTCGCAGGCTCACCCTTCCCTTTCACAATAAATCCAGGGGCGGTCATGCTTCCCGGGATAATACCTAAAACATTTTTTCCTGCAGGTGTTGCACCTTTACGATGAACAATCACTTCTTTTCCTTCATACATTTCTTTCCAGGCAAAATTGTGGTGGTTCTCTATTCTTGCAATTGCCTTTTCACCGATCGCATTTGCAATTTTGTTATGAATAGTATGGTGACAGGCGCTGGCATAATCACCGGCAAGGTTCATTGCGAGCCAGTATTCTATTCCTTCTGCACTATCCATATCAAGCCAGGCCAGGTGTTTGGCCTCTGGGGGTAACACGGTTTTTTCCATTGCGATCCTGGTATAATTGGAGGCAATCATTGCACCAAGCCCACGGCTACCGCTATGCGATAACAGTCCAACATATTTTCCAGGAGCTACATTGAAAGGATTGTCCTTCTCAATAATTTCCACAATCCCAAATTCCACAAAATGGTTTCCACTCCCGCTGCTTCCCAACTGGTTAGCGGCTTTGGTTTGCAGGTTTCTCAGAAATGGGATTTCATTAAATTCCTGCCTATCCAATACTTCATGTGGAGTCATGCCATTGCGGTTGCCTTGTGTACTGAAATCACGCCCCGCTCCAAATAATGTATGAGCAACAAGTTCCCTTTGAAAAAAAGAAATTCTTTTATCCAGTTCATTTGCTTCAATATTAAAAATACTCAGGCACATCCTGCAACCAATATCAACTCCCACTGCATAAGGGATGATGGCATTGTTGGTTGCGAGTACGCCGCCTATTGGCAATCCATATCCATGATGTGCATCAGGCATTAATGCTCCGGCAACACTTACCGGCAGCCTGGCCGCAGTTTCCATTTGTTGCAATGCGCCTTCTTCAATTTGGTCTGCACCGAAAATATTGTAGTGAATTGGTTTTTCAACTAATGCAATAGTTGAAAGGTCCCTGGCCGAAACCGCTTTCAAGCTAACCAATTCCTGTGCGATCTTTTCAAGGTTCTTTTCGTTCATATATTTTTCCGGTTCAGCCAAAACTTCTTTCAAAATTTGCAAAGCTTCTTCTTCGCTATGATGCTTATAGTTGGTACACATGGTATGCATGGCTATACTCACGACCGGCCCTTCAGGATATCCGATAGCACGAATTTGTTTTCCTGTTAATTTTAACTTGCTCATTTTATTGTCCCTAAATGGTTTATTCGTTGTAAAATTCTTTTCTCATTTTAACCAAAATGCGTTCCATCATTTTTACATCTGGCCCTTTGTGCAAACCCGGTCCCCGATACATTGACGTAATTCCCAATTTTGAACTGGAATGTGAACTGCTGGGTTTGGCTGAAGGACTAAAGATTACTTTCTCAAATAATATTGCCCGGCAGATAGGAGAAAAGCGAAGTTGATGAACGAATTGTATCCAGGTAAGTGAATAAGTAAAGCTTAAATGAATTATGGCAAATGCCTCAATCAACCATTCACTTATTTACCTTCCTCCCAGCCCCACGGTTAATTCATTTCTACCGCGGTTCTCCTAAAACCCAAAACCTCCACTCTTCCGATTTCCATTTCTGTCTCATGTTGGTTTGCAATTGCTGCTATTGTCATTGGTTCATTGATCAATGTATCAAAACCAAGATGATCACTCAGCTGCTGTGCCTTACCGATACTTAGTTTGCCAAATTCATATTTCGCAATCAGTCTGCCTTTTCGCATCAATGCGGCGTCAACCATTGATAACGGATGATTAAATGTGCATAGTACCTGTACATTTAGAAAATCAGACAATATTCCATCAGATATGTTCAGGAGATTTGATACAGCAGAATCACTATTCAAACGCCTGTCCATAATAACATTTTCTGCATCTTCTATGATGACTACACAATTCGGATTATCGATCAACAAGTCCATAAATTCCGGATTCATGATACTTCCTGCAAGGGCCGGCGATAAAAACAAAACTCTTTTTTTAAGCTTCCCAACCAGGTAACGCAGGTATGTTGTTTTACCTGTGCCCGGTAGCCCATGCAACAAGACAATCCCTTTATCATCTTTTTTCGATAGCCTGTTTTGTATAATTTTATCAACTTCGATAAAGTCATCTTCATAATACATAGACAGATCAAGTTTAGTTTTTTTTATTTCCATACTTTTTAATTCAAGGCCGTAGGTATCCCTTGATATCAGGTTGATCTCAAATTGCTTTCGCTTTTGTTTTTCTTTGAAAACACTGATCTCCTTTATAAACGATTCTGCCATTTTTTCATCATCGTGCGCATATAATATCTCACAATAACAAGTACCAAATTCTACCAGGCAATTGTCATTCAGCAGGATGATTGTTGTATTAAAGAAAGCCTTTCCGATCTTCCTGTTGAATTTAGAATATTGATATATGCCTACTATCGCATGAGCATACTCGCTTTTTACATAGGCCAGTGCTTTTGTTACATTTACCTGGTCTATCCAAATAAGGCAAGGCGTTTGTTTATAAACATGCATGTAATAAGCTTTACATTCCAGGTAAGTATTACCAAAGAGTGTGGTGGCAATTTCAATTTGTTGTTCTTTTTCCATTTTCTTTATTTTTTTAAACCAGCATTTGACCATAGCTGAACTTCATTGGCGACGCTCCGTTCAACTTTTGTTTTTCAATTTATCTTTTATTAATCGCTCCGGAAATCTGCCATTGTGGACGGAACAAGATTCGAACTTGTACGGTTGCGGCTTCAACGCAATGCTCTACCATTGGAGCTATCCGTCCTTAAATTTGAATATTGAACATCGTGCATAGGATTAGGTAGAATAAGCGCATAGCCCTTACTGGCTCTGGTTAGTACTTCAAATTCGTTGCTTTCGCCTCCGCAGCCGGCGGGCTGCGTACCTGCACCGGCGCTCCTTTCCGCCGTTTGAAAAAATATGCTACGCATTTTTTCAATTGCGACTACGTCGCAACCCGACGGAAAGATGCGCCTTATGCAGGTACTGATAGAATTCGAGCTTTATTACATTCGAAACTTAAGGCTGACTTGAGTTTGCGCATATTCTGCCTAATCCTATAATGAACATCGTACGTTGGATGTTGAATATTCATTGAGGATAAAGAGAGATTCGAACTTTTAACCTGGTGCCTAACAAACAATAGCTCTGCACTTGGGCTATTCATCCTTTTTACCAAAGAGTAAGATGAATTAACAATGGAGAGTAAAGCACGAGATCAAAACTCCTTTACCTCTTTGAAAAAAGACCTCTTTTACCGCTATGGGAAATTTAAAATTGGTCCGGAAGGACTCGAACCTTCAACCCTCCCGTTAAAAGCGGGATGCATCTAACCATTGAGCTACGAACCAGTTTTTTTTATCACGTTATTAATGCTGAGTTCTGAATCATCTCTAATTCTGTTGGCTAATTTTTTATGTTCATCATTTGTATTTATTTAATAAATAATAATTTCTTGTCGCGCCTCCCGGATTCGAACCAGGAACCTACAGCTTATGAGACTGGTATGTTACCATTACATCAAGGCGCAAGGAGTTCTGAGTGCTGAGTTATGAGCTTGTTTCTAATTCCTTCGCCCCAGTCTTAATGATCATCATTGGTGACTTTTAATTTTTTATAGTTAAAACAATTTAACCGGACCTTGTTGGTTTAAGAAGATTCGAACTTCTATCTCTGTGTTCGTAGCACAGTATTTTTTTCCATTAAACTATAAACCATTTCGTGCGACTTCCAGATTTGAACTGAAAACATTCATCTTATGTTTGCCTTGCAGAAAGAAAGGAAGATGAACGTGTTACGGTTACAGCAAGTCGCATTTTTTTATCCGGAGAACCGTTGTCGGGGTGATTGGGGAGAACCGCTGTCGGGGTTTGCAACCGCCGACAGGGTTTCCTCCGGTTTCTTCCAGCCATGATTATTCCGGCAATTTTTAAAATCAATACAAGGAATTGAACGATATGCCTGTTATCCATAAGAACCTCCTTTTTATTTGCACGCTTTCTGAATTTATTACAACAAAAAGCCCGGCTAGATTTTTAATCTGACCGGGCTGCTTACAAAGGTTGTCCTTAGTACTGCTTATAACGCGGTCGTTTATATTGTTTATTCATCCACATATTGCCTCTAAAACATGAGCTTGCATCACGCATCATCAGATCTGTGTTAAAATGTGATCGATATGTTTTACAAATATTCATTGCGAATTTTTTCTGCCACTGGCTCACTCATTGGTAATCAATGATTAATTGTTGCAATAAAAAACCCCAACTTTTAGTCGGGGCTTTTCGATGAATCAGTTGGTTTTGGTAACGTTATGAAACAGCTCTACATGCCCCGGTAAATAATATGTTCATTGCTGAACCATATCCTTTTACTGTTTTGATATGTAAACTAAATCGTTGCATGATGGTGAATGTTTATATTTTTCTTTTGTGATACAAAGATGAATCTTTTTTTTTCAATTCGCCAAACTTTTTGTAAAATATTTTTTTTCAGTGCTATTTTTCTTCAGCACCGACGTGTCAAAATCTACTTGCAGATTGGAATAAAGAACACACAAATGTGATCTCAAAAATTTATCCCTTCAATCTGAACATTGTTGATGTACCAACAATAATCATCGGGACTTTCAAAACCAACGAGCCACTTACCCGTTATTAGTTGTTGTTGGCCTGCAAGTGAAAGTTCGACTGAATAATTACCTGTAACAATACTTGTGTTTCCATTCACCTCACATTTTATCCCGGAAATATCATTGCATTTAATATCATCATAGGCCTCTTTAAAATTATTGACATAGTTTTTAAATTGCTCTTCGGTTAAAGGATAGTGTTCATTGAAGCGTATATTTTCGCTTTGAAAAAAACAGAGCCATTCAAAAGCGGTTTTGTTCAGTATTGGCCCGATGCATTCTTCTTCTGCCTTCGTTGAAGTTTCATATACCGGGTCAGGATGAAATTCATCGTAACAAAAATTACTTATCCATCCTGGCAGGCTGATGTCATCCATCTCATACTCGAAAAGTTCTTCAGTTATGAAACGATAAAATTCATGTTGTGAAATGTTTGGGCTAAAAAGGGAAACTTCAATGCCATATTCAGATAGCCAGTCCAGCAGGCTGTCCAGCGCCGAATCAATTTCCTCATCAGATACATCAGCAACTGGTTTGAAAATAGTTGGCCTTTCAATCTTGTCGTACACTTTAATTTTCTTGTTGGCGTCAAACTGTTCTTCAAATGCGATCACATTTCGAAGGAATGCGTTTTCAAGTTCCGGATCAATATCGTCGGAGCCGCCGATATGTGCCCCACGCTCAAGCATCATTTTCATTTTTAAAAATTTATTCTCTGATTTTATGTCTTCCTTGTCATTAAAGCCTTCAAATTCTTTTTTCATAATAAATGGTTTAAATGGTGAATGATATTTTAAAAGTAAAATGCTTTTAAAATAATCCCCCGGGGTTTTCACCATTATTTTATGAGATTATAATCAAGATTTCAAGTGGCAATTGCACAGGAATCAGGTAGAAAATACCAACCTGCCCGATCATCAGGTAAATAAAAAATCAACATCTTCCTTCGTAAGTTTTTTGATAAAGCCAGCATCTTCGGTTACAAGGTCGTTGGCCAATTGTTTTTTTCGTTGTTGCAAAAGAATAATTTTTTCTTCAACTGTATCTTTGCAAATCATCTTGTAAGCAAATATTTTTTTATTTTGACCAATACGATGTGTGCGATCAATTGCCTGTTGCTCAACAGCCGGATTCCACCAGGGATCAACAATATAAACGTAATCTGCTGCTGTTAGATTGAGTCCAACCCCTCCTGCTTTAAGACTTATCAGGAATACCTTTATTGATTCGTTGTTTTGAAATTCATCAACAGCTTCTTTACGTTTTGAAGCAGGTGTTTTTCCATCTAAATAACAATATGAAATTTTGTTTTCATCCAGTACTACTTTTATCAAATGCAGCATTTCTGTAAACTGGCTAAATACCAATAATTTGTGTTCACCGGTATTTTCCTCAAGTTCCCTTAATAGTTCTTCAATCTTAATGCTTTGCGTCGCAGTTATTTCAGGATCTTTAAGCAGTTGAGGGCTATCGCATATTTGCCTTAGCCTAAGTAATCCTTCAAGTACATACATTCCTGCCTTCGCCATTCCCTCTTCTTCAATTTTTTTTGCGAGCATTTTCCTGTAATAATTTTTATACTCGTCATAAACAGTTTGTTGTTCTTTTGGCATCTGGCACCAAAGTATTGTTTCTGTTTTATCGGGAAGGTCTTTTGCTACCTGTTCTTTTGTACGCCGCAGGAGGAAAGGGTAAATTAGCTGGCGCAACATTTTACCTTTATCGGCATCATTATTTTTATCTATGGGATTAGCGAATTCAGTTTTATAAAATTCTTTGCTGCCTAATATTCCAGGGTTTAAAAAATTAAACTGTGCGTAAAGGTCGAAGCTGTTATTTTGTACAGGAGTTCCGCTGAGTATAATCCGGTTTTGTGCTTTAAGGAGCTGCACTGCTTTAGTTACTTTTGCATCAGGATTTTTAATTGCCTGGCTTTCGTCGAGTATCACATAATGCCAGTTAAACTTAAGCATTTGTTCCATATCGTTTCTCACCAGACCGTAGCTGGTGAGCACAATATCATAGTCTTCAAAATGTTCATCACTAAATTCACGGGCGGTCCCATAATAAATATGATATTTAAGTTTTGGAGCAAATTTCCTGAGTTCTGTTTCCCAATTATAGATCAATGAAACAGGGCATACAACAAGATGGGTGCTACCAGGATATTTTTCCTTGAGGAATTGTAAAAAGGTAATTGTTTGCAATGTTTTTCCAAGCCCCATATCATCAGCCAGGCAACCACCCCATCCAAGTTCATCAAGTGTTTGCATCCATTGAAATCCGCTAAGCTGGTAAGGGCGCAAGGTTGCTTTTATGTTTTTGCTGTGCTTAATCAGTTTTACATTTTCTATATTTTTTAATTTTTGTTTCTTTATTTCAATCTCTTCCAGTATCGCCTCATTATCAAGCTGGTCATGCAATTGATCGATCAAAGTATAATGAAGTTTGTTTAAACGAATGGATCCATCTTTTTCAGCTGTACTCATTTTGAATAACATGCTGTATTGATTTAGCCATTCCTCCGGCAACACTCCAAATGTTCCATCTCCAAGCACAACTATATTTTGTTTGTTGATAATTGCCTTCCTTAAATCCTTAAAAGGAATTTCTTCATCGCCGAAAGTTACTTTAATGCTAAGGTCAAACCAATCTATGCCGCTGCCTGCTTTCATCTCCCATTTTGGCTTATTTGTATTATACCGGAAGCGTTTTAGATTTTCCATGCCCTTTACAACAAACCCGTTTTCCTGCAGGTAACGAACCGTGTTTAAAAACCAATTTCCTTTCATCACTTCATTAAAATGAACATAAAAGAAATCATTCTGCTGTTGCCTGTTAAATGAATCGTGCAATGGCCGTAACGTTTCATGAAACTGTTTTTCTTTAACAGCATTTCTTTTAACTAACTGTAAGGAACCATCTTCATTTTGGATGAGTATATCTTCGGGATTTGAACTATAATCTACCAATATATCATTGTACAAAAACTGTGATTGCAACATCAAAAATTGCTCATTGAATTCTTTTAACAGAACCTGCGGATTGGCTTCATATTGAAGTAACTCCATATCAAACCCGGGAGGAAGCTTAACCGGGTATCTTTCCTGCAGTGGAACAATAATATTTTGTATTGTTTCTATTTTTTGGGATAGCGGTATTTTAATGGACCCATTTGGAAATTGTTCTAGTACACTTATATCATCCATATCCTTCAGTAAATGAAGTGCATCATTTCGCTTAAACAAAAACTTAAAATAAGAACTCACTTTGTCGGCCGGCGTTAGGGGCTCCATACAGTCAAATACCGGGTTAAGACGGATTGTAATAAATTTTTCGTTGGCAATTACTTCGAAAGTCAAAGTAACAGTTTCATTTTTTACTTTTACGGGCTTACAATTTTTGCTGCTGTAATTCCCATCTTCCAATAAAAATGTGTTTTCGTTTTCAACCATTTGCGGCCACAGGCGAACGATGCATTTAATATAGTGAATGCGCAATTCTTCCAAAGCTCCGCTACTGATGTGATTCCAGGGATTACTGTGATGGATGCTAATGCCATGTCCGCGTAATCTCAGGTATTCTATTAATTTCTCATCGGAAATTTGTAAAAGTGAACTATAAGCTTCATCATCTAACTGTTTTAATAAAGGTAGATTGGCAGCAGTATTCAGTGAAAGTTTTTTAAGATCCTGCTTACCCGCCTTGCGATGACATTTCGCAACTTCCAATTCAAAACCTAAATTAATGCGTTTACTTTTTAAATTAATTACATACGCAAGCTCAAAATCAATCAAGCCGTCCGGCATAGGCCGGGGCCTTATCAAAAGTTCATTATTATTTGGCTTGCTTCTAAGTTTATTCGCCAGTTTTTTAATTGAATCTGTATCGCCTTCTTTGTAAAAGCCCTGCGGGGCCCTGACTTGTATTGTATCATAATAATCCAGGTAAAATTCAAAAAGGCGGGCTTCTTCGTCCTCAAGAGAAATTCCATAAGGCTTCAAAAGTGAATTTTTTTCCTTCGTCCAGTCCTTGTATTGAAGAAAGAAATTATTGCCCTGCAGTAGTAATTTATCAAAACTCACGCGGGCATGCCTGCACATCTCATTTCTCCCTGTATTCACGCAATCGCACCTGTATGAATACGTTTTTTGCGCATCATATTTTATCTCAGGATGATAGATTTCTTTTTTTGTTTGCTGAAATATAAATGACCAGTGAAGATTTTGTTTATCAAAATTAATTACGGTTAATTTTCTTAACTCTGGTTCAGATGTCCATCCGTGATAGTATTGCTGTAGTAAGTATTGCGACAACTGGCCGCTATTGGTAAATTGCTTCCATTTGGTTTCAACTATCGATTCTGTAACCGGTAATATTTCGGGAAGTTTTTCTTCTGATCCATTTATCCGATTAAGTTTAAGCAACCTGTCTACGAAAATCTCCTCGTCAACAGGGTCATTTATCTCCAACAATGCGGTGATCTCTTCAGGGCTAAATTTATGTTTATGGTATAAAAGAAATGCGGCTGCGGCAACAGCGTGCTTACATTCGAGATTTTCGTCGTAGGCGAGGCAATCGCATTTTTCTCCCACCCAGGTTTCACCGAGTTCTAGTTCTACGGTGTAAAAAATTTTTCTTGTCTGGCTGGGAATTTTTAATACGATATTATCAATCGATTGACTAAGAACAATTATTTTTTCCTTTTTATTATAAAAGATTTCGAGGCCTTTAGTAGTCGTTTTATCAGGGTGCTCTTTTATAAATTCAGTAAGTATAAGCGGAGATGTGAATGCCATAGAGGCAACAAAAATAATGAATATGGATTGACACAGGAACTTATCTAAAAAGAATTCTTGTATTGAAAATGGCCGGTCTTTTAAAACGGGATGTGAAACGTATTAAGCATAGCCTTTAATAAGAAAATGAAGTAAAATAAAAGTAGATGCAAGACGGATGAAGTTATCTAACAGGCATTTCACTGTAAGTACTACCAGCCAATTCTCTGCCTGCCTTCTTCTTATTCTTTCCACCCCATTGCTTGAAAAAGAATGCAACTTTATTTTTTGTGCACTGTTTTTGAATATCCAGCACCCATTCAGCATTCATTGGCCTTGGGGTTCTCCCGCTTTCGCCTCCAACAATTACCCAATCAATTTTCGCCAGATTCATTTTTTTTAACGGGCCGATCAATGGTTCACAGGATAGGAACTTAGTTTTAGCATTTGTTTCTCTTAAAAAATCTATTCTCTCAATTACTCTTTCATCTTCAACAGAAACTCCCATCCATATATTGTCTGTCCATGTAAGTTGCTCATGAAATTCAAACAGCCTGTCAGCTCTTTTCGTTAATACCTGGTAAGTATGTTGTGGCGTATCATTCATAACAAAAAAAACCTTCCTTATAAAATCCAAAGGGACTTTTGGGTGAAATAAATCGCTCATGGAATTTACAAAAACGACTTTAGGCTTTTTCCAGGAATATGGAGTTTGCAATGAGTCATCATGTATTCTTACTTTGAACCCGTCTTTATATTTTTCAATACCCATTGCTTCTAAACGTCGCGTCATCACTTCGGCGTAACAGTATTTGCAACCGGCGGAAATTTTATTGCAGCCTGTGGTTGGGTTCCAGGTCATTTCGGTCCATTCAATTGATGATTGAGCCTTTAGGATTTATATTTAGGTTTAATAACATCATTAGCTATTTTTATTGCAGTTCTATTATTACTTGCCATCATAAAATGATACATAATAGAATTAGTAGAGTTTTTCATAACAAAAGATTCTGAAACTGATTTAAAAAATAGTACTTAATCTTTCGCGATATAAATCGCCAGCTTTAGCTATTGCGTTTTGTTCATTAGCAATAATAGTTTCTTCCCCAAAAAGGGTCAAGGTTTTCGATTCTTTGTAAAAATGATGCAAAATAGCATCTTTATTGAGGCCAAGAAATCTTCAAATTAATAAATCATTCCCTTAAACTAATTTCAAAATAATACAAAAGTTTATTTAATCATCTTAAAACTTCAATACCCCTGCTTCTACACCAACCCTTTCCAATATCTCCGCGGCATATGTTGTATATGAAGCTTCATGTTCTTCCTTGCTTTTATATTCACGCTTTGAAAATAATTTTGCCAAAGGCTTTGATACAACTCTTCCTTTTCATCATAGATTGCTTTTAGCTGTTGTTTATTATTAAGATCGGTTTCAAATTGCATCGATACCTCTTCCACCTTTTCAAGATCATAATACAAACCAAATTTTCTTAAACCATCATAGATCAGCCAGCGCTGGTCAGCATAACGATCTTTAAAATGATTAAGAATTAATGGCAGTACATTATAATCTGGCTGTATGATGGCATAATACAATTGATCTTTGGTACATTGAAAACGTACAAAGGCCTTCATGCGATGTTTTTCCCTGTCCACCTTGCGGCTTGTTTGCTGTAATACGAGTACGTCTGGGTTGCCAAAATCATTTTCTATTGACAACTTACTTTGCAAAGCATATTGAATGTAGCGCAACAAAACATTTTCAATGTCTTTTATTTCGGATAAAAATGTTTTGTAAAACTGCATAATGGCATTATTGGTAAGTTTGTCTTTCAATTTCTTTAAAACACGATTTGCTTTTTGTTCATTCGTAGTTGTTTGATGAATGGCTCCAAATAAGCTTGCAGGGGGCCCATCATTTTTACAAATGAAAGCCTCTTGAATTTTATATTCGTATATTTCGAATACAGCAGAAAGCAATCCTTCAAAGCTGCCATCGTAGGTTACAATATTCATGTTAAAACAAACTAGCCTGGGATGAAAAATTCGGTTTGTATTTACTGTTCCCTTCACTTAAAATAAATTGCCTGATCTGCCAGGCCTGCCAGTCTTTCTTTTCAAATTCACTATCAGTATGAATAAAATATTTTGTACGGTTCATGGCAATGCCGAACTTTTTCAAATGTTCCCAGGTAATGCGGCCAAATTTTCTTGCAGCACAGATCTTTCTTGCAGACTGTACACCAATTCCCGGAACCCTCATGACCAGGTTTTGCTCAGCTGAATTTATATCCAGCGGAAACAAATCAAGATTGCGTAATGCCCAGCTTAATTTTGGATCAATATCCATATCCAACAACGGATTTTGCATGTCAACAATTTCATTTACTTTAAATCCATAGAAACGCATCAGCCAGTCGGCCTGGTACAAGCGATTTTCCCTTACCATTGGCACAGGCGTTCCAATAGCAGGCAAACGGTTATCGTTACTTACAGGAACATAGCCGGAATAATATACTCTTCGCATTCCATACTTTTTATAAAAGCCGTTTGCCAGGAACAATATTTCCAGGTCAGTCTCAGGTGTTGCACCAATCACCATTTGTGTACTTTGCCCGGCCGGTGCAAATGATGGCGCTTTCGTAAATATTTTCTTTTCCTCACGGTTAGCAATAATAGCTGTTTTTACATGCTGCATCGTTTGCAACATCGTGGATTGCTTTTTATCGGGCGCCAGCAAGGCCAGGCTCTTTTCTGTTGGCATTTCTACATTCACACTTAAACGATCTGCCCATAAACCAGCTTCTTTGATCAATTCTTCACTGGCGCCAGGAATTGTTTTTAAATGAATGTATCCATTAAATTTTTCTTCCGTACGCAACTTTTTTGCGATCTTAATCAATCGTTCCATTGTATAATCAACATCAGAGAAAATACCGGAGCTCAGGAACAGGCCTTCAATGTAATTGCGCCGGTAAAAATTAATCGTGAGGTCAACGACCTCCTGAACTGTAAATGCCGCACGTTTGATATCATTGCTTTTCCTGCTAACACAATACGCACAATCAAAAATGCAAACATTTGTCAATAATATTTTCAGCAACGATACACAACGGCCATCTTCTGTATATGCATGGCATATCCCGTTTCCGGTACTGCCCAAACCCTTGTTGTTGTTCTTGCGATTACTGCCGCTGCTGGCACAACTCACATCATACTTAGCAGCATCGGCCAGGATGGATAATTTTTCTGTGATACGGTCGGTGTTCATGAGGGGGGAATGGTGAATGGTGAATAGTGAATGGTGAAATCTTTCGATGTGTTTACTCTGATAATTTGACAGCTAACAGGTAATCAATATGGCAATGATAGGAATGTTGCGTGTTTTTTTATACTGCTGATATGTGCTTCGCTCAGGAAATAGTCATCGCCATGCAGCCATTCAAAACTACCTGCCCACTCAATCGTTTTTTTAAGAAATTCTATTTCCCATGTTTGACTGATGATGATCGTTTCATCAGCTAAATTACCAACAAGAAAATTCTTCACTCTGTCGTCGAAATATGGAATAGTATGGATGAAGTCCAGAATTTCCTCGTCCGTTGCTGTTGGATAAGGTTCATAATAAAAACTATTCTTCTTTGAATTCCGATGAATATCGATCGACTTATTGATCGTTCTGAAAATGATATCGTTTAAATATTCTTTGGTGATGGCTTTCATGGTGAGACGTTTAAGGTTTAAGTCGTTTAAGGTTAAATCATTTAAGGTTTAAGGTTTGATGAACTTCACTATTGAGTAACGTTAAACTTTAAACGATTAAAACGTTATTCTTAAAAGAGACACGATCAAAACAATTTTCCCTGTCCGCCCGGTACACGAAAAATGCTTGTGTCTAAATTCCATTCTTCAGCATTCATATTATAGATCTTCCCGTATTTTTTATATTGCTGTGCTACCATTTCCGCAATATTGCCCTCTCCACGCATACGTACACCCCACCGGCTGTCATTCACTTTTCCATCATGGCTCTGTTCTATCAAATGCCAGACTTTGTCTGCATGATTTGGAAAGTTTTTATATAGCCAGTCATGAAATAAAAATTTGATGGCTCCATTTAAACGGATAAAAGTATATGCAGTAAATGTTGCGCCATGGTCTGCCGCTGCTTTCATAATGCGTTGCATTTCGTGTTCATTTAAGCCGGGGATCATTGGGCCCATCATAACACCCATTCGTACACCGGCCTTGCTTAACTCTTCTATCACTTTCAGTTTTTGTTTGGCTGTTGTTGTTCTTGGTTCCATAATTCGTCGCAGATCTTCACTGAATGAAGTAATAGATACCATTGCTGACATAATATTTTTCTTCGCCATTTCCTGCAACACATCCTTGTCCTTCAATATCCATGAATTTTTTGTGAGGATGCCGACTGGTTGGTTGAATTCATTACAAACTTCGAGTAGCCCTCTCGTTAAGCGATACTTTTGTTCGGCTGGCTGGTAACAATCTGTATTACCGCTTAGCATGATCGGTGTTGCATCCCATTTGGGGTGCATCAGGAATTTTCGCAACAATTGCGGTGCATTTTTTTTGATCAGGATCTTCTGTTCAAAATCAAGCCCGGCACTGTAACCCCAGTATTCATGCACATTACGGGCATAACAATAGATGCAGCCGTGCTCACAACCAGCATAAGGATTCATGCTGTAACTCATGCCCACATCTTTACTTTCAACTTTGTTGACAATTGTTTTCGATTGCTGCTCGATATACTGTGTTGGTATATTTCCTTCCTCCCAATCGTCAATAGCTTCTACGTTTTCTTTGGTAGATTCATTTTTAAGAAAGCGGTTCTTGTAATTAATTTGTGCACCCCGACCGTGATTGTACTGGGTTTTTTCTTCTTGCGGATTGGCAGAGACCTTGTGGTGATCTTGTTTGAGTATATCTGACATATTTTCTAGTATAAGAATTAAAATGAATTTTCTCTGTGGCCCCCTGTCTCCGTGCCGCTGTGTTTCAAAACCCTTGTGCAATTACTGAAACACAGAGACACAGAGGCACAGAGAAAAAGAATAAATAGAAGGCCGTATCGTTCATGGATTAGGTTTTTTTTATTGATCAATGAAAAATTTATGGTGATCTAGTTCAGAATATCAGACATGTTTTCTTTATGATAAAATCAAAATGAATTTTCTCTGTGGCTCCGTGTCTCCGTGCCTCTGTGTTTCAAAACCTTTGTGCACTTACTGAAACACAGAGGGACAAAGACACCGAGAAAGGAAAGAATATTTTTGTTGGAAAATTTGTGATGATCATTTTTTAAGTTTAAAGACATATTTTTTATTATAAAATCAAAATGAATTTTCTCTGTGTCCCCCTGTCTCCGTGTCTCTGTGTTTCAAAACCCTTGTGCAATTACTGAAACACAGAGACACAGAGGCACAAAGGCACAGAGAAAAGCATAAATAGATTGCCGTATCGTTCATGGATTAGTTTTTTTCTTATTGATCAATGAAAAATTTATTGTGATCGAGTTCAGAATATCAGACATGTTTTCTTTTATTCTAAAACTTAAAATGATTTTCCCTGTGTTTCCGTGTTTCCGTGTCTCTGTGTTTCAAAACCCTTGTGCAATTACTGAAACACAGAGACACAGAGGCACAAAGGCACAGAGAAAAAGAATAAATAGAATGCCGTATCGTTCATGGATTAGGTTTTTTTTATTGATCAATGAAAATTTATGTTGATCTAGTTCAGAATATCAGACATATTTTCTTTTATTATAAAATCAAAATGAATTTTCTCTGTGGCCCCCTGTCTCCGTGCCTCGTGTTTCAAAACCCTTGTGCAA
>JBDSBG010000057.1:0-13405 GCA_039921685.1 Ferruginibacter sp. | reverse complement strand
TACGTATTGCGGAAGATGAAATGATCAGCAACGGTATTGTTGCAGTAGGCGACATCTGCAACAACGGCCTTACGATAACCCAAAAGAAAAAGGGAAGATTATGGTACAGAAATTTTATTGAAAGCAGTGGTTTTCCACCATCAGTTGCGGCAGAACGTTTTCAACGAAGCCTTGACTTGTATCGTGCTTTTGAATCCAACTTAGCGAACAATTCTATAATTCCCCACGCTCCATATTCTGTTTCTCCGGCGCTTTTTCAAATGATCAATCATTTTCCTGGGAATGCCACTCTAAGTATTCACAACCAGGAAATGGCTGATGAGAACCTGTTTTTTGAAGATAAGCAAGGGGATCTTTTACGCATGTTTGAAAAAATGAACATAGACATTTCTTTCTTCAAAGCTTCGGGAAAGACAAGTTTACAAACCTGGTTACCTTACCTCGATCGGTTTCAATCAATGATTCTTGTACACAATGTTGCTTGTTCGGATGAAGATATATTGTTCGCAAAATCACAACTCGCAATTCGTAATGCACAAGCCTTTTACTGTCTCTGCCCCAACGCTAATCTCTATATCAGCAATCTTTTGCCCGATGTGAACCGGTTTATCCGCCATGATCTGAAAATTGTTTTAGGAACCGATAGCCTGGCCTCAAATGACCAGTTAAGTATTCTGGAAGAAATAAAAACATTGAATAAGCATTTTCCTGCAGTTGAATTGAGCAGGCTCTTTCAATGGGCCACCATCAATGGTGCACAGGCTTTGGGATGTGATAAAATATTTGGAAGTTTTGAGAAAGGAAAAAAGCCGGGGATCATTCATTTGCAAAAATCAGAAACTAACAATTTACTGGATGGGAAGATACACCGGATTGTCTAGTCGTTCAATGGGGCCTTATAAAGATCCCGCCTGCTGAAACTAAATTTCATCCGTGTTAAATGAGACGGAAACCGTTAATAGCCATTTTCATATGCACTCACGATATATACCTAACCCAGTACCTCGTGCAAAATATCCAGGGATTTCATTTGCCCGAAATCAGGAATATGAAGCCGGTAATATTCCTGGTATTTTAATAATAAGATCCTTCTTAACTCATGGTTTAACTTTAATTGGCTGAGTTCGGCTGGCTGCATTATTTTAAGAAGCTCGGAAGTTATTTCGGCCTGCTTCTCTTCTAAATAGGACGTATGAACGGGCCGCTCGGCTGTGAAATTTCCTTCTACCAGGTCCAGGTAACTATTTTTTTCAGAATAATTATTGTGAATCTTAAACCCGAAAAACTGGGGTAGGTGAATGGAAAAGTAAAGTGCAAAATTTGCGGCTACCGCATTTTCAGAAATATCCAATTGGTTAAGTGCATCTTCACAAAAATAAAAAAGCTCGGTGTGTTCTTCAGGCTGCTTGAGTGTTTTTTGCAAAAGCTCTACTATATATAGTGCGATGCTATTCTTAATGACATCGGTTAAAATGCTTTCATATAAAAAGGCCCAGTTGTATTCTTTAAGTCGCTGAAGGTTTTTAAGATCATTGTGGTAAACTTCCAGGTCGAGCACGGCTGCGGCCTGGAACATGGCCGCCTTATTGCCAGATCTTTTTTGGGTTCTGATGCCATTTACCAGATAAGTTTGAACACCAAACAATTCGGTGAAGATGCTAACAACAATACTGGTTTCTCCATATTTTATGGTCCTTAATATGATCCCTTTTGTTTTGTGTGTCATTTTTTCATCGTTCTTTGTGCACGATTTACTTATCAGCATTCAATATTAAATAATTATGTGGCAAAGTCTGGGGAAATTTGTTATCAGGAACCGGTTGGTTCTATTGATTGTACTTTTACTGACTACGGTGGTAATGGGATACTATGCCTCCAAAGTAAAACTTAGTTATGAATTTTCCCGGGCAATACCTACGGATAATCCGAAATTCCAGGAATACCTGTCTTTTAAAAAAACCTTCGGCGAAGATGGTAATTTACTGGTGATCGGTATACAAACGGATAAATTATTCGAGCTAAGGAATTTTTCTGCTTACCAGCAGATGCAACGGGATATAAAAGAAGTAAATGGCGTAGAAGATATCGTTGGAGTACCGGGGGCTGTGCGTTTAGAAAAAGATACCTTAACCGGAAATCTAAAAGCCCTAAAAATATTTCCTGAGGTCATCAACTCCCAGCCAGAACTTGACCAGGCAGATTCTGTTTTCAAAAGCCTTCCTTTTTACCAGTCGATATTGTACAATCCAACAACCCAAGCCTATTTAATGGGCATTAAAATAAATAAGGACAAACTCAACTCTCCTGCCCGTTCCAAAATAGTTGCAGACATAACTTCAGCAGTAGCAAAATTTGAAAAAGCAACAAACAACGTAGCCCATCTTAGTGGCCTTCCATTAATACGTACGGTGATTGCCGACAGGATACAAAAGGAGATGAAATTTTTTCTGTTCGGTTCCCTTATTCTCAGTGTATTGATACTGTTGCTGTTTTTCAGGTCAATCAATACTACGCTGCTTTCGCTGGCTGTAGTTATAATTGGGGTAATATGGACGGTTGCAACCATTTATCTCTGCGGCTACAGCATAACGTTATTAACTGCTTTGATGCCCTCGTTGGTTGTGGTGATCGGTATTCCCAACTGTATTTATTTTATAAATAAGTATCATACGTCTTACGTGCAAACCGGTGATAAGATACAATCGCTGGTGAACATGGTGAGCAAAATGGGAGTTGTTACATTGTTTTGTAACATCACGGCTGCGATCGGTTTCGCGGTATTTGCTTTAACAAGAAGTGCCATCCTAAAAGAATTTGGTATGGTTGCAGGTATCAGCATCATGATCATTTTCGTGATATCTTTTATTTTATTGCCTGCAGTGCTCAGTTATCTGCCCGTACCGGGCAAAGGCCAATTAGAATATTTAAAAAATAAATGGATCACCAGTTTTCTTGGCAGGATTGAAATATGGGTGTTCCAACATAAGAAATGGGTGCTTATTGTAACGACAGTGATCCTGCTGGTATCCATTGGCGGTATGTTGCGCTTGAAATCTGTTGCATACATCGTGGATGATCTTCCAAAAGAGGATAAGATCTATACCGACCTTAAGTTCTTCGAGCATCATTTTAAAGGCATCATGCCTTTTGAGATCCTGGTGGACACTAAAAAGCCGAACGGATTAAGAAAGGCAGGCGTGTTTGAAAAAGTGGATTCACTTTCGCAGTTCATTACAAGTTTGCCGGTCACCAACCGGCCGCTTAGTATCTCAGAAGGATTTAAGTTTTTTTACCAGGCTTTTTCAGAGGGGGATTCATCCACTTATATTTTTCCCAATGAAAAAATTGTTGAAGAACTTGTGAGAAAATTAAAACCAGCTTCAAAAAATATCAGCAATACTTCAAGCAATGACAGCGCAGCTTCCAGCCCGCTTGCTAAGATGATGATGGGTTTCATGGATTCGTCAAAGCAAAAAACCCGCATAAGTGTTACAATGGCCGATGTAGGCACCAGGGAATTGCCCGGCTTGCTGGACACGATTCAACATCGGGCCGACCAGTTGTTTGACAGTACTAAATATTACTTTCTTGACACGGTATGGTTAACCTCGATAAAAAAATTGAACTATACCATTGAAGCAGAGCAGGCATTCGATTCTATTCCAGTTGCAAAACAGGATACAACATGGCTGGACCAGACAAAAAAAATCAACTATGCTTTAGACACGGTACCGCAGTTTAAGATCGTACTCACCGGCAGCAGTATTACCTTCCTGGAAGGAAGCCGGTTTATCATCAATGGATTGAAAGAAAGTATTTTCTGGGCATTCATATTAATTGCGCTTTGCATGCTTTATCTTTTTAAATCCTTTAAAATATTGATCTGCTCTCTTGTACCCAACCTGATTCCATTAGTGATAACAGCAGGGATCATGGGCTGGGCCGGCATTCCTTTAAAGCCATCAACAGTATTAATCTTCAGCGTAGCATTGGGTATAGCGGTTGATATAACGATCCGTTTCCTTGTAAATTACCGGCAAGATCTTTCTGTAAACAATAATAACATAGAAGCCACCGTTAAGAGCACTGTTCAGCAAACCGGCCTCAGCATTATTTATACTTCGTTGGTATTAACAGCGGGATTTATTATTTTCTGCGGAAGCAGTTTTGGGGGAACTTTTGCGCTGGGATGGCTTACTTCTGTAACACTTTTATCTGCCACACTCACCAATCTTATCTTGCTGCCGGTCTTAATTGTACTGATAGCGCCAAATAAGAAAAAGCAGCCCTGAACGCGTATTAAGCTGTTGTGAAATTAAATAGTTGCGCACATTGGAGCAGCAAATGTTGATATTATTCTGTCCGTTTTCAAACAGTATGTTAAATATTGTATAATATCTTTGTATCTACTAAACCCAAATTGAACATGAGAAAAATCTGCTTACTCCTGTCAGCAATCTTCTTGCTGCTGCTAAACACTATGGCCCAGGACCGAACCGTTACCGGCAAGGTTACCGACGACAAGGGCCTTCCGGTTGAAAATGCATCTGTGATTGTGAAGGGAACGAAACTTGGAACTGCCACTAATTCTCAGGGTGTGTACTCACTAAATGTACCGGCAACCGCAAAAACGCTTATCATTTCCTCAGTCAGTATGGTTACCCAGGAAATCAGCATCAGTGCTGGCAATTTTGACGTAGCAATGGTTACTGATGTTAATAGCATGACTGCAGTTATCGTAACCGTCCCATACGGCACCATCAAAAAAACTGCTTTTACTGGTTCTGAAAGTACTATAAGTTCTGCAATGATTCAAAAGCGGCCTGTTGCGGATGTTACCCGGGCTATAGAAGGTTTGATACCAGGAATTATCACCACGAATGGTGGTGGTGCTCCAGGTACTGGTGCAGGTATTCTCATTAGGGGTGTTGGTTCTGTTACCGCAAACAGCGGCCCTTTGTACGTGTTGAATGGCGTTCCTTATGATGGCTCAATTGCATCGCTTTCTTCCGACGACATCGAAACGATCACTGTATTGAAAGATGCTGCAGCGGCTTCGTTATATGGTTCCCGTGCCGCCAATGGCGTGGTGATGATCACAACAAAAAAAGGTAGAAAAGGAAAAGCGAATGTGAGTGTGAACGTGCAACAAGGATTTATGAGTCGCGGTATTCCCGAATATGATAGAGTTAATTCAAAAGAGTATTATGAATTATTCTGGGAAGCCTATAGAAATTCTTATCTCGCACAAGGACATTCGCCGGCTGTGGCTGGTGGAGAGGCTTCAAATGTGCTCACCAGTTCAAGTGGGCTGGTGTATAATGCCTATGATGTACCGGGAAATCAACTGGTCGATTCTGTTACGGGAAAACTTAACCCAAATGCCAAATTGCTTTGGAATGAATCGTGGGAGGATGCATTGTTTCGCCAGGCATCAAGAACAAATGCCAGCTTTAGCGTTTCCGGTGCTGGTGACAACAGCGATTATTACTTATCTGCAGGTTATTTAAATGAAGAAGGAATTGTAAGAAATTCTGGATTCAAAAGATACAATGTAAGGTTAAACTTAAATACAGCGGCAACCAAATGGCTGAATGCCGGGCTCAATCTTGATGGTTCGATGGCGAAAAGAAAAGACGTACAACCTGGAGATGGCGGGACAGCTACTTCGAACCCTTTCTATTTCACCAGGCAAATAGGCCCGATTTATCCTATTTACCAACACGACCTGGTAACAGGTGCTTATGTTGACAGCATGGGTGAACATCAATATGATTATGGTGTTCCTGAACAAATGGGTACAAGGCCTTACGCCGGAAGATCCAACATCCGCGGAACACTCGACCTTGATGATTACACCAACAATATTTTTAATGGCAATGTGAATACGTTTGCTGAAATAAAATTTCTCAAAGATTTTTCTTTCAGGGCTAGCCTGGGATTAAATTATTATAACAATTCGGCTACCCAATATCAAAACAATCAATATGGCGATGCGGCTCCATCAAGTCCGGGTGCTGGCGACGGGGGAAGATCTACAAAATCATCATTCAGGCAGGTATCATTAACAGGAAATGAAATCCTATCATGGAAGAAAACCTTTGGCAAACATAATATCAGTGCCCTCGCTGGTCATGAAAATTACAGGTACCAGGTGAATTTTTTAAGCGCCTCGGCTGCTGGTTTTTTGTATCCTGGCCAAACAGAACTGGATAATGGAAATTCTACTTACTCCACTGGTGCACCAAATTCGAATGAAGATAACAGCAGGATTGAAAGTTACTTCGGCAATGTTAATTACGACTATGATCATAGGTATCTGCTATCAGGGAGCTACAGAACAGATGGCTCATCTAAATTTTTTGAAGACGTTCGTTGGGGTAAATTTTATTCCTTTGGTGTTGGATGGAGAATATCACAGGAGAAATTCATGAAGAATTTTCATTGGTTGAATGAAATGAAACTGAGGGCGAGTTATGGCGAGTCTGGAAATGAAGATCTCAGGGACGAAAACGGTAATGTTATTTACTACGGTTATACCGCCTATTACTATTCATTTTTTGGAAATGGAACATCCCGCCCACCAAACAGGCCAGGCAATCATGATTTTTTATGGGAAACAAACAAAACAACAAATATTGGTATCGACTTCTCTTTATTTAAGAACAGGCTTTCTGGTACGTTCGAATGGTTCAACCGGACCTCAAGTAACTTATTGTTTGATGTACCGCTTCCCATTTCTACAGGGTATCAAAGTGTCTTCCGTAATATAGGTACGATGAAGAACACAGGTTATGAAGTACAGTTAGGATATAATGTGATTGTAAATAAAGGGTTCAACTGGAGAGTGGACCTGAACCTTACTCATTTCAAAAACGAAATAACAAAACTGCCACCAGGAGATCCTACTAAGAATGGTATTGTTACCGGCACAAAAAAATTAATGATCGGCCATGATATTTATCAATATTGGTTAAAAGAATACGCAGGTGTTGATGCCTCCAACGGTGACCCAACATGGTATAAAGACGTGCTTGATGCTAACGGCGATCCCACAGGAGAGCGGGTTATTACAAATAAGTATAACGACGCAACTACTTATTTCCAGGGCTCTGCTTTACCAAAGATATCCGGGGGAATTACGAACTCTTTCAATTACAGGAATTTCGATTTGTCAATCCTGCTTACGTTTTCTTATGGTGGTCTTTATTATGCAGGAAACTATGCAGGGATCATGCACAGTGGGGATCCTGGAATTGCATGGAGCAGTGATATTTTAAGCAGGTGGCAAAAGCCGGGAGATGTTACTAATATCCCAAGACTGCAAACGGGATTTGATGATGGCGGAGCATCTACAAGGTGGCTGGTTGATGGATCATGGTTAAATATCAAAAACATTACCTTAAGCTATACATTGCCAAAAACCCAATCCAAATACTTTAGTGGGCTACAAATTTTTTCCAACGTGGACAATGCCTGGTTATTCACTTCAAAAAAGGGAATGGATCCTCAAAGGTCCTTCACTGGAACCGCAGACGCTACGTATACCCCTTTCCGTACAGTTAATGTCGGATTTAAAGTAAATTTACAATAACAAAGAAAATCTAGTTTTATGAAAAAAATATTTTCAATAACGGTCTTCAGTTTTTTACTTCTTGCAATGGGAAGTTGTAAGAAAGAATACCTTGAAACAAAACCCAGTAATGGCGTTACAGAAGAAGTAATCTTCAGCAAGCTGAGTAGTGTTTATTCTGCACTCGATGGCGCAGTACAGGAACAATTTGCGTTCGGAATTGGAGCCAGTACGGGTCATGATAATTATGGACAGAAATCATTCGACCTTCAGAATGACCTCATGGGTAATGATATGATCGTTCATAGTTCAGGTTATGGATGGTATAATGCAGACTATAACCTTTCTGAGTGGGGTAGGGCAACTACAGGCCGCCAATCAGACAATGCATGGTTTTTTTATTATGATGTTATTAAACAAGCCAATAAATTACTGGCTATTATCGACGGTGTGACAGATGCTCCGCAAGCAGATAAGGATATCGTTAAAGGACAGGCATTAGGATTACGGGCCTACGCATATTTTTACCTCATTAATTATTTTCAACAAACTTATAAAGGGCATGAAGGTAGTCCGGGCGTGCCCATCTACACAGAAGATGCACTTGAAGGCAAGCCACGCGGTACAGTTCAAAATGTTTACGATCAAATTATAGCAGATTTAACCGCTGCAGAGCCATTGTTAAATGGTAAACCACGGGAAGATAAGGCACATATTGATGTGTCGGTAATAAGAGGTTTTCGTGCCAGGGTAGCACTTCTCATGGAAGATTGGGCTACTGCAGCAACATATGCTCAGAGTGCCCGCCAGGGATATACGTTAATGGATGAAACTCAATATGTAGATTTCTCAGCATTCTCATCTGTCACTAATAATGAATGGATGTGGGGATCTATCATACCCGTGGACCAGGCAACAATATATGCGTCTTTCTTTTCGCATATCGACATTCGGACCGGGGGATATGCGGCCCTTGGTGGACAAAAGAAAATTCCAAAAGCATTGTATGATCAGATCCAACCAGGCGACATTAGAACATCAGTATTTACTGCGCCAGGTACCGGTACTACCGAGAACCCTGATTATAACCAGGTTAAACATCAGGTACCCGTTGCTGGTAGTTGGGCTGCAGATTACCTTTACATGCGTGCTTCAGAAATGTACCTGATAGAAGCAGAAGCTTTGGCTCGCCAGGGTGGACAAGATGCAGCAGCACAAACCGTACTTGAAGATTTGATCAGTAAAAGATTTAGTACATACGATGCAAGTGTCTTTTCCGGACAGGCATTGATAAATGAAATTCTTTTGCAAAGGAGAATAGAATTATGGGGAGAGGGCTTTTCGCTTATGGACATTAAGCGTTTAAACCAGGGACTTAACAGGCCCACAGGCCCCGGCAATCATGGTGCTCCAAATTTTGATCCGGGAGTGTACACTACAGGCCCTGCAGATGCTAGATTCCTGATGAGAATCCCGCAGAGAGAGTTAGATGCTAATTCGGCTATGACTGAAAACGACCAGAATCCTTAATTACAATTGCAAAAAATAAAATTCTTATCATGAGTAAATCTTTTTTGAAAATCATCCTTGCAGCTCTTGGAGTATTTGTTATTGGATTAAGTGCATGCAAAAAAAACAATTCGGTTGTGGACCAGGACCCACTTATTCCTCCCACATTTGCAAAATTTAATTCATACAGTACATTGATCTATGACTCGGCTGTGTATTATGTAAAAAATACAGGAGAAAGTTTTAAACTGCCAGTAGGGTTGACGACCGTTTCAACAAAATCAAGGGAAGTTAATTTTACTTATTCTTCATCTTCTGCCGTGCAGGGGGTGCAGTATAATGCGCCAGCATCCATTACTATTCCTGCTGGTAGCGCCCTGGACACGCTAACCATTTCCGGTATATTTTCAGGTATCGGTATTGGAGATATCTACCGCCTGGATATTAGTATAAGCACGACAGACGAGGTTGCTGCGAGTCCTTATAAAAATCATTTTGTTTTGTTCATACGTAAGCAATGCGAAATCATTCTTACCGACTTCGAAGGCGCATTCAACAACACATACGATAATGCCGGAAGTTATGGTCCTTATACCACAACAGTAACGCCTGGCAGCATTACTATGATAACGCCAACAAGCGCTACATTCACCATTGAAAATGTGTGGGATCCGGGTGTTCCGGTTATTACAACGGTAAATGCTGACTGGACCCTTGACCCTGATAACCCAACGATCACCATTCCTGACCAGGAATTTTTTGCCCCTGCGGATATTTGGATTCGAGGAACTGTTGATGGCACGTTTTCGGCCTGCGATCAAACAATAACGTTAAGGTATACCCTTTATGAGCATACTTCCGGAGCAGATTATTCCGCCAACCAGGAAACGGTTTTGGCGAGATAGCTTGAACTAAAAAATGTAAGTAAAAATAATCAATGAAGGAGCCGCTAATTTCAATTAGCGGCTCCTTCATTTACAGATGAATGTGAGGTGCATTTTTGGAGAAAATCTTCGTGTATTCTTTGCAGGTAGTAATGTCAATTAGGGATTAAAGCTTCGCCAGCAAAGATTGTCAGGCTGACGCAAATAAAGGGAAAATTTAAGTTCTTTCATAACAGTAGGATATGCAGGCTCAGGCTGACAGTCAAGTATTAAGAAATTGGTAGTAATTAATTAGTTTGCAAATTTTGCCGTGAGCCTGGTGGTACGCCGGGACGATTTCTACGATGTGTTCTGAAAAGTCAGGAAGATACATGAGTTGGTGAGTGCTATCTAACCTATACCTGCAGGAGATCTTTCCAAATATTCGATAAGATATTATTTAAGTACCTCTTCCAGCTTCTTTTGCAATGCATCTCCTCTTAACTCGGTAGCAATTATTTTTCCAGTTGGGTCCAGCAGCACATTGTAAGGAATTCCATCAAATCCGTATAAAGGAACAGCTGCGCTACTCCATTGACGAAGATCGCTTACCTGTTTCCATTCGAGGCCATCAGCTTTAATTGCGTCTAACCATTTCTGTTTGTCTTCGTCGAGGGAAACTCCAAGTATGGTAAAATTTTTATTTTTAAATTGATGATACGCAGCTACCACATTTGGATTTTCGCCACGGCAGGGCCCGCACCAACTTGCCCAGAAATCAACCAATACATATTTTCCTTTTAGCTGGCTCAGCGAAAATGGTTTGCCATCTTCATCATTCATAGTAAAATCGGGTGCCATGCTGCCGGGGCCTGGGCGGGAATTGTTTTGAGGCTTCGGTTCTTTTAATTTAGCAATATATTGATTGTATTGTGATACTGCCTCTGCTACGCCAGTGTGATTCGGAAAACGTTTTGTAAGAGCAGATATAGGCCTGCTCAGTAATTCGGGTTCGATACCTTTTATATATCCTACTGCAAACATGGCCGCAACGGGATCTGAAGTTGTATCAATAAAACGGATGATGAAATTTTTATACCTGTTAGTTACCTCATCACGCTTTCGCAATTCCAAAGCGATCGCACTATCGTTTCCTTTTAAAGAATCCAATCGTGCATCTGTGCCGCTTATGGCCTTGCTGTTAGCGTTTATATTTATGATAAAATTCTTTAAGAGCAGATTTGCAGGCGTATTAAAAGTTGTACTTTCCAGGCCTACATCTTTTATGTCAGCTTTAAAAACGATATCGGGCTTATCGTTAATAAAAATAAAGCCGTGTTCAATTTTCTCCATCCTGATCCTGAATAAACTTTCTTCAGCAGCTATTGCAGTCAAGGTAAATTTTCCATTTTTTATTTCTGCTGTATCCAGTATTTCCGGGGGTTGGCTAAAATACAGTTGTTCAAGATATATTTTTTGATCTGGAATATTTTTGATCTCTCCCTGCAAAGTGAATTTACCTTTTGTAATTTCCGTCTTACAGGAAAGAGAAAATAAACAAACCATTAATATTGCTGCAATTCTATTCATTGTTTTTTTGTTGAGTTATTTAACGAATTATTTTGTTGGCCTTCCTTTCAGGATTTTGCACGGATGAAGGATTTAGCCTTCAATCATTGGAAAAAAATCTTTCGAACTTAAAGGCTGTTAATTCAATTTTTCTAATAGTATTTTATTCACCATTTGCATGTCTGCCTTGCCTTTGCTCAGTTTTTTTACCTCGCCCGCAAACAGCCCCATTAATCCTTTTTTCCCGGTTTTATATTCTTTGATCTTCTCTGGCATTGACATCATCACCTGGTTCACCCATGTTTCCACTGCAGTTGTATCGCTTTCCTGCAAAAGGTTGAGGTCCCGGGCCACCTTTATCGCTGTTTTACCGGGGGCATCTATCAGGGCTTGTAAAATTTTTGAAGAGGCATTATTAAAATTAACCTGGTTTGATTCGGTCAATGAAATAAGTTCTGCAATAACTGAATGCTTCAACGGGAATGCCCGAATGGAAATACTATTTTCATTGCAATAGAATTTCAGCGGTCCCAAGAGCCAGTTTGCTGCCGCCTTGGCATGAGGGCTTTGTTGTATCAGTTTTTCAAAAAACAGCATGTCCTCCTTGTCATTGCAAATGGTAGCAGCGTCATATTCAGTCAGCGAAAATGTTTCAATATATTTTGCTTTAAGTTGTTCCGGCAAAACGGGCAATGCGTCTGAAATTTCCTGTATATAATTTTCCGTAATAAAAAATGGCGGAAGGTCCGGCTCGGGAAAATAACGATAATCATCTGCTTCTTCCTTGCTTCTCAAAGAAAAAGTTGTGTTACTACCTGCATCGAAACTTCTTGTTTCCTGTATAATTATTTCATTTCGCTCAACAATATTGATGAGCCTTTCCGTTTCTATTTCAATTGCTTTTTTTACATTGCGGATGCTGTTAAGGTTTTTCACTTCAACTCTTTTGCCCAAACTTGTTTCGCCTTTAAGCCTTATGGAAATATTAGCATCACAACGCATGCTGCCCTCCTCCATATTCCCGTCACATACATCTAGCCATCTTACTATTTTTCTTAACTCCGTCAGGAATGCAAATGCCTCTTCTGCACTGTGCAAATCCGGTTCAGTAACGATCTCGAGTAGGGGCACGCCGGCCCTGTTGAGATCTATGCAAGTATAATGCTCATCCGCATCATGAATGCTTTTACCTGCATCCTCTTCCAGGTGTATCCTGTTTAATTTCACCTGTTTTGATTCGCCAGCTGCTTTGATAGAAAGATAGCCACCCTTGCAAATGGGTGCCGTGTGCTGGCTTACCTGGTAACCTTTTGGGAGGTCGGGATAAAAATAATTTTTCCTGGCAAAATAGTTATGCTGTTCAATTTCACAATGAAGGGCCAGCCCTAGTCTTACTGCAAGTTCTATTGCTTTCTTATTCATTCTGGGCAAGGTACCCGGATGAGCCAACGAGATCGGGCTAACCTGTGTATTTGGTTCTGCTCCATAAGCAGTACTATCACTGCAAAATAATTTACTTTTTGTAAGTAACTGTGCGTGCACTTCAAGCCCAATGACAACCTGGTATTTATCATTTTGTATCACGGGGCAAAAGTAGTTAAAAGGGGGGTAAATTTGATCGAGTTAACAGGGTTAATAAAGTTAATACGCAAAATGATGCATTCAACTTTGATTGAGGAGCGTTGGCTATTGAACATTTGTTACGGGCTTTCCAATAAGCAAAATCTCAAATTAATAATCAATATCCAACAATTAATATTCAATGCAGGATTAGGTAGAATAAGCGCAAACTGAAGTCAGCCTTAAGTTTCGAATGTAATAAAGTTCGAATTCTATCAGTACCTGCATAAGGCGCATCTTTCCGTCGGGTTGCGACGTAGTCGCAATTGAA
>JBDSBG010000056.1:0-4415 GCA_039921685.1 Ferruginibacter sp. | reverse complement strand
ATGCCTTTTCTTCATCGCTCAATACCATAACTTTTGATTACAGCACCATGAAGTAGTTTATATACTCCTACCGCAAGGCGTATATGAAGGGACTTCCTTCATCTCTTTTAAAGCATTGAAAAAGAATATATACCCTCTTTCATTCGTGACACACTCGGGTAAGCAAGAGGATTTTCACCCCCTGCTCCTCACAGAATCGTACGTGAACCTCTCGATTCATTCGGCTCTTCAAGATGCTTCGACCAATTGGAGACTTGCGCCTGACAATTGTTTGGAAGAACATGTTAATCATCGCTTTCGCTTGTTTTGGGTTCACCAATTTTACATCTTGTGTACCCCCTTTGCTACTTCCGGCTTTCCCGGCTATCATCGTTACTACGGGTACACTTGCCTACCGGCAGGCAGGTCCGTCCCTGTAAAGATTTGTGAAGGCGTATTGATCGTACGGGTGCTCGGCTTAAAGATTCTGCCTCTATGCAGGTTGTACGCTCTGGCGCACCTACGAACGATTTTTACCTACCTGTGCATACTCAACCAGTACAGGTTCTCCAAGCCTGCCCCGCAGAATTGCGGGGTTCCGCCTTTGCGCCTGTCTGTAAGTCCCGGCGGCTTTATCCCCGAAGCAGTTAACACTTCTGGCAACCTGCCTGCCGGCAAGCAGGCTTCTAACGAATGTTAACTCTTTGAAACAATTATGTGCATCATTTCTTTTTACATCACTGACAACTATCGAGACTTCATAGCCGCTTCTCTATACGGTCGGCTCTTACAGACGCACCGGCTGCATCGTTCACCAGCCTGACCCTTAGATCAACGCAGCATGCAACCGGTTTGATGGTGAAGGTTGCTCCACTCCTCCCATCGGGAGGCCTACTCTCATCACATAGCCAGCTTTGCTGGACACACATAATGCATTGGCAAAAGATTGGGCTGGGCATTGAAACATGAGCTAGTTTGTCTCTATTCTAATGCGCCGACATGGACATATGTCATCATAACAATTTTGACAGTCGGACTTTCTGCATCAAAATTATTTGTTGGCAAAGATTTTTCAAACTCAAGACCCGACAATTCTATGATTTGCCCGGTTGGGTAGATGACCTTTACTCAAGATGGACAAAGCCAATTGCCATTGCGATTTTTGTTTTACTATTCGGCCAAATTCTTTTTATAGTAAATTTTATCGCAGGTATATTTAAGCGGAAAACTTAACAGCAACTCACATTGGTTTTGTGCAGGTGTAGATAGAAGTTGACCGCATTTTAATCTCAACTAATGAAAATAAAAAAGTTGCCCGTTTAAGAACAACTTTTTTATTTTATAATAAATGGTCTTTCTAGTTTGTGGCTAGCCCTGTTGAACCTGCTGGTAATCCACCCTGGCTGCCAAGAGAATTTAAACCACCGAACAGTGTACGGGCATACCCGGTGATGGTATTGCTTCCTGCATTTAATACATATACATAAAAATTATTCTCAGCCACTACAATATCAAGCGGTGCCATGTCGCTGTCGGCTGCATTACTTTCTACCAAATACAATCCTCCCCAAGGTGCCACATAATAAGATGATATATTATTGCTGGCAGTATTGGTTACAAAAGCATAGCGGCCATGTTTGGTAACAGCTACCCAACAAGGTGCTGACTGATTATTGGCCCTGGCGCCATTTACCGCATTCGGTACACCATTGTTTCCCGTCAGGTAAGAAGTGGCAGAACCAAGGCCTGTACCACCACCAACAGCATTAGATACAATCATATGATCGCCCCTGCCAAAAGCAAAACCAAATGGCGTGGCACCAACTGAATTTGTAAAAATGCCGTTTTGGATGGAGCCATCGATCCTCACTTTAAAAGTGCTGATCTTGTTGGTCGCTTTTTCAGTTACTACAACCCAATCTCCGTCTGGTGTAAAGGAAATTTGGGGTGCATCAACTGCTGTGCTGCTGAGTGGTTTTGAAGAACCTGCAATGGGTGTCATAGCTCCGTTGTTATGGAGTGTGAAACCATGTATATTGTCTGAACCCCTGTTTAATACATACATTAAATTGCCATGGACTGCAACAGATACTGGCATCATGCCGCCTGACGGACTGGTATATGCCAGTGTTACGCTTCCGTTATTGTTCACTTTAAATGATGAAACGGAATTACTTCCTGCGTTTACTGCAAACAACCAATCCTCATTTTTATCCAACACCACAGCTCCCTGGGAACCAAGCGCACTTCCTGTACCGTTACCTCCTGAAGCAACTGATCCGTCTGCATCCAGTGATCCGTTTGGTTTAATTTCAAACTTCATAATCATGTTTCCACCGGTGCCGTTGGTCTCTGTGTACACAAAATGTTTATTACTCCTTGACTGCACATCAGCATCACCATCGGATGCTACTGAGGCCTCATCAGGGTTTGCACCTTTTTCCGACATCATCTCTTTTGTCACGGTTTGAGAGTCGTCTGTTGATGCAATTTCATTTGCATTTTTTTGGCAGGAACTGATGGTTAATACGATCGCTACGGCCATTACCGTTTTTAATAAGTTCTTTTTCATTTTTTATTTGTTTAAGTGATTGAATATGTGTTTGATTTATTAAACTTTTTTTCATGTTTGACAATACGCTGCCATGCCTCAAAAAGGCTTTCAAAAAATGTAGAAACTTTTAGAATTATCGCAGGCTCCTGGTGATGCCTAACTGAACACCGGCTGACGTTACAGGCACACTACCTACGCCAATTCCCTGTATGGGAACTTTTAAATATGGTTCAACACGAACCGCGGTTTTTTTATTGATTTGATATGCATACACTACAGCAAACCCAACCACAGCCGGCAGTTTTGCATTGTTAGCTTTATACATCCCTTTCATCATTGCCCTGTTTCCATTCAGCGAAACACTGTAAGCATTCTCTTCCCTGGTAACATCGTATGCAGAAAGTGCAACACTTCCATATATTGATGCACGTTTATGCTCAATTACTTTGTAGCGTATTCCTAAAGAGAACGCGGCAACTGAAGTAATACTGTGCAACTTTTCGATTATCATTCCGGCAGGCATGGAACTGCCGATTTTATCTAAGGAGAAATCCTTTCCATAAGTATCATACTTTTTTTGCTGTAAGGCAAAGGATGCTTCAATTGATAATTTACTATTGATGTTATATCCGAGCAGCACTCCTTCTCCAAACCCAATGTTTTTAAAAGGCATCGACCGTACTTTGCTTGCATCTGTTATTGTAAAAACCCCGGCATACCATCGGTCTACTTTAGTGATTTTTTCAGCGGCAGTTTTTTCAGCAGAGATCTTTGATAAAGGCTTTATTTGTTCTTTTTCTGCAGGTTTGTTCGATGTTGCCGGATCGGAATCCTGCAAAAGAAGTGGTTCCAAATCGCTGATCGTATCTCCTGTTCCAGTTGTTTTGTCCTCAGTGTTTACATTACCATCATCTCCCTCCAACCATTGCTGTGTACCGATTGTTTGCAGTTTCGGGTATGGAGAATGCACGGTGTTGACGTAATTAACTGAAAAGCCGGTGCTGTTTTTATTGAGTGCATCATGGACTGATCCGCCGCTTATTTTAGAAGCTGAGAAATCTGGATGATCATATGAAGTACCAGCCGGCGTATAATATCTTTCATTCGTGTTAACCAATGCTGTTATTGAATTTCTTTCCGAATCGTCAGCCACGGCTAATCTGAATTGAACAGGATCCATGCAAACTTTAGGATATGTCATCCCGATTATACCCAGCAGCATTACTGCCAGCGCAAAACGAAATCGCAGAAAGCCATGCTCGTTTTTGTGAACAACAACTGCACTTTTGCCTGGCTCACTAAGTCGGGACGAAATACTATCCCATGCGCTCTGGCCAGCATCGAGGTGGTATTGCTCCGCTGCGCGCTGAAATAGTTCATTCATATCGTCTTCTAAATGCTGCATTTTAAAACTGCTTCGGTTTGATTTAAATATTTACCCATCATATTCCTGGCTCTTAGCAGATGCGACCTGGATGTACCCAACGGAATATTTAATGATTCGGCAATTTCCAGGTGACTGTATCCATCTATCACATACATGTTAAAAACAACGCTGTAAGGAGGAGGAAGTTTTTTTACGAGCTGGATTATTTCTTTGTAAACCATCTTTTGATCCGCTGCTTCCGCATCGTGGGGTATTTCCATATGATGTTCTGTAATACCGCCTATTTCCGGCAAAAACATTTTTTTTCTCAACAGATCTATCGCTGTGTTGATCATTATCCTTTTCAGCCATCCACATGCAACTTTTTCCAGGGCGGCCTCATCATCACATCGGAATGAATCAATGGATAAAAAGAACTTTACAAATCCGTCATTGGTTATTTCCAGTGCTTCGTCATAGTTATAGATGTACCTGAAGACTATTTTTAATGCGAAT
>JBDSBG010000055.1:0-4215 GCA_039921685.1 Ferruginibacter sp. | reverse complement strand
TTTTAATCTACCCATCGCAATGATTGCGGCGGGCAACCATTTTTTCTCTTTATTATATGATCCGCTGACCGAATCACCTGTTTCAAATTCGAGTGCCATGGCCACGATTGCAATATCACCTGTGCCGGCCGCCGCCTGTAAATCAAACGATCTGGCAGGCACAGGATCATTGTAAATAAAGCTGATTTGTTGAGTACAGTAACTGTACGGGTTTGGTGCGATCCTAAACGGTGACGTCACCAAAATCAGCTTTACGTTCACTTTCATTGTACGGGAAGGGACTTTAAAATCTCTTTTAGGGTCTATTTCGGGGAAAACAACAGTGATATTTCCATTACCACTATCGTTAACCGTTATATCAGTTCTTATAAAATCACGCAAGTCAACCTCTGCATTCAACTGGCACATGCCACTGTTCCTAACCGATAAATCCCAATTCTCATCATCCTTATGTTCTGCATAAAGGTTGCGCATCCATCCTCTTGCATTATTGTATGATTTAAGCCCCAACGAAAAGAGGAAGCTTTCTTTCATCTGTTTAACCATTCCTGAACCATAAGTGGAAACCAGGCCAAAAATCGTATTCAGGGGATTTTCAGGACCGCTCCGTTTTTTTTTTCTCTTGCCAGGTTTTGAACGCACATATTTCTTGCCCTCCCTGGTATAGAATACAACATTTCCAACCGTTCCTTTTATTCCCTCTTCTGTAACTCTGGCCATTGATTTTCCTTTTAAGCTTCCTTTCAACTATGCACTCGCACTTCAACAATGGTATTGATCTATATCAACCATATATTAAATTCACATCAAATATACAATAAAAATACATTAAACCAGATTTTTTGTGGGTTAATGTGGGAATGATGTGATTTTAATATGAGATTAATAGCTGTTTACGAATAGGGGACAGTCAATACTTAGTTGATTATCAGTAAGCTATAGGCAATATCATGCTGGATGTACTGCGGAGGAAAAAGGATAAAAAATTTTGGAAGATTGGTCGGGTTCAGAAAGCAATATGATCAATTCAGGGTATAGGACGGAATATTTTCCGAAAATAATTCCATAGTCAATATCCGAAACCTTGAAATCTGGTTTTATAAATAAAAAAAACCTCGAAGGCAAGGCACACTAAATTGAGTCTATGCGTTTACGTTAGTATTGTTTATAATTCATTTTTTTAGGCAAATACGTTTTTAATAAAGTGTGAGAAGGCCGGTTGTCACCTGGAATCAATACATGACTTGTTCCATTAGAATGAGTCTAACGGCAGATGGTACGTAAATTCCCTGGCCATGGTAGGCGATGATTTTTTATATTGTCAACGCAATTACCTTCCTAAATGCTTCGTCCCAAATGGTAAAATTGCGCTTGCACCCAGTGAAACATAATTACCTGGCCCTCGAATAATACTATGATTGCGGTGCATGGATTTTCATCGTTAAAGGTTACATTATAGTTATTAACCGCAGCCCGCTGAATGTATTGAAAGTTTGAAATGCGTATTCAATGTTGTCCGGGTAAATTTTGCTAGGGCCGAGGGATCCCTCACAGTAGCGGGTTCTGGCCCTTCTCCTTTATTTCATTACAAACCTGAAAATGCCGGTATCAATATTTAGATATGAATGTAAGATGATGCAACGTTTTACAGCTCCCGGCATTAACTTACCAGCAATGTTTCTTCACCGGCAGCAGCACGTAATTTTGTGTGAAATAAAGAAAAAGGAAAGTTGATTCTAAGAAAGTGATCAAACTATAGTCTTCGTTTTCCATTTACCACTCTTTAAATAAAACGCTGCCATCACAAAAATAGCAGTCCAGTAGATAAATTCATTGCTCCATGCTACGGCCAATGAAACATAATGATGTTTCATAAAATACCAGGTATAGATAAGATAGAGCGTAATGGCAATGATCTCGATAAGCAGGTTCACTTTTGTCTTGCCGGTTCCTGTAACGCCATTGAGCCAGATATTTGCAATGCTCATAAATAAAAGCCCCAGCGAAACAATTCTAATAACGGGGATCCCTTCTGTTACAAATTCTTCATTTTGCCCGAATAACCTGAAAAATGCCTCCGGGAAAAGGTTCAATAAACTTACCATGATAAAACAGAATCCAAAACTGAGGTAAGTGATCTTCATGATCACTTCAATCACTTTGTTTTCCCGTTTTTGTCCCATGAGATTGCTTACCATTACATTGCTGGTACTTGCAAATGCCCATACAAATACACCCACAAGGCCAAATACATTCCGCATCGTATTGCTGATTGCTTTTGCCGTGGTGCCCCTGGATTCGATGAGTATGAAAAAGACCAGCCATGTTGTAACACTAATTAAGTATTGCAATACCAATGGAACGGATACCCGAAAAATTTCTTTGCTTATTATTGAATCGAATTTGAAATGTTGAAGGAGCTCATATTTTCTTTTTAATCCCGTGATGGCCAATACAGAGAATACCACGATCACCCCGGTGAATTCAGCAAGAATGGAGGCAACGGCTGCTCCATTGAAACCCATTTGCGGAAATCCCCAATGCCCAAAAATAAGCAGCCAATCGAATAAAATATTGATCAATGCTTCACATATAAATCCAACCATTAAATATCGACTATTCAACGATGCTACTAAAAAAGCATTGCCCATTTGAAAGAGGTATAAAAAAGGAAGACCCAAAATCCGGATCTTTAAGAAACCCATTTCCTGCGGGTATGCGACAGGGTCTGCAACCTTTTCCATGATGTATGGCGAAATAAACCACACGAATAAAATACATACAATCGAAAACTGGAAACCAATGCGTATTCCCTGTACGAGAATGGTTTTAAAAGTACTGTGATTACCTGCTCCTGCATATTTTGAGAATACGGTTTGCATAGCATTGTTTAAGCCGTTGCCTGCAACTGCAAATATCAAATAAAAGACACCTGTAACGCCTGCATTGCCAAGTGCTTCACTACTCAGCCTTCCCAGGAAAATGCTGTTGATGAGCATATTCAATTGAGGTATAAGGATCGCCAACGTGATCGGTAATGCAATTGACAGGATCTGCCTGTTGTTTACTTTTACTTTTAAATCGTTTATTGGAGCTATACTTTCCATAAGTCAGCAAAATTATCTTATTTTGCCTGCAAAATATTTTCTTTGAAAACAGCATTTAATATTCCTCCAACCGTAAAGGAAATTAGTTCACTCAACCTGCTTATAGAAGCTGGTGATCACGATATTTCTCTTATCTGGTTTACGAAAGATCCTTTTTCAATCAAGGGCCTTGCAGTATATAATATTCGGGACGCATATGCTCAATCAGATATCCGGGAAATCTTTAGTTTGCAGAACAGCTGGTTATCAGGTTTATCTTCAGTAACGATCTGTTATGATTTTAAGGAATCGATTTTAGTTCCCGGTAAATATAGTTCTGCAATCGATGAGGAAGCTTTGTCATTAATGTATGGAGAAGATCACAATGTTATTATGAATAAGGATCTTGTAACCTCTGCAGGGATCTATAACCATTACAGGGTACCAAAACAAATTGAAGCTGCTTTTTCACAACGGTTTCCCAGGGCAGATGTATTTCACGCAAGCAGCCTGCAACTGGAGCAGTTGAACCAGGAGAAGGACTTGTTGTATTGCATCCTGTATCACAATACCTTAAAGGCAATTTTATACAAAGATGGAAAATTACAAATTGTACAGCAATTCAGTTATGCAATCCCCGAGGATGTAGCTTACCATTTATTAAATGTATGCGAGCAATTTGCAGTTAAGCCCGATGAAACAAAATTGCGTTTAACCGGTATGGTTGATGAGCATTCCAAATTATTTGTGGAACTGCATAGCTATTTCGAAGACATTTGTTTTGAAAACGTAGCAGATGGGATTTACCTACCGGATGAAATAAAAGAACTGCCTTCTCACTTTTTTAGTCATCTAACCGCTTTGGCATTATGCGTATCATAAGCGGCATGCATGGCGGCCGGCGTATTTTACCGCCTGCGAATATGCCACATACAAGGCCAACAACCGATATTGCGAAAGAAGGCCTGTTTAATGTACTGCAAAATAATCTTGATATAGAATCTTTGAAGACACTTGACCTCTTCGGCGGTACAGGTTGCATTAGCTATGAACTGGCAAGCAGGGGAGTTACCGATGTTACGATTGTTGAAAAAGACAGTAAGATGTTTGACTTCATTAAAAAAACAGC
>JBDSBG010000054.1:0-17939 GCA_039921685.1 Ferruginibacter sp. | reverse complement strand
ACTTCGGCGTTCGAAAATTTTTTATAATTCTCCGACATTAAATTTTGGTTGCAGTAAATACAATGTTTCCATCACCCAGGATACCATATAGCAGGCTCCTTTTGTTATCCACAACAACCAAAAAGCCCATTGCTTCTAACCTGGAAATCATCTCTTCAGAAAAAATGGTAAACACTATTATTCCTTCCTCGGCACGTATAGGGTCTCCGTGATACTGGGGTTCCATCAAATGAACAATCTCATTCTTTTCATTTAAAACGGACCGTACTTCATCCTTTTCGCCACCTTTATAAGGAACCGTAAAAATATGTGATCCGCCTTTCTTAAGGATCCGGTGTGTTTCCTGGAATGCTTTATATGGATTGGGAATGTGTTCAAAAACTTCTGTAGAGATTACATAATCAAACCTGTTTTCCTCGAAAGGGATATCCTGCATGTCAACATTTAAAATACCATTTTGTTCATGTCCAAAAATCTCGTAAGGTCCAAAATACTCGCTACAAACATAATTATTGATATGTCTTAAATAATTATGCAGCGAACCATTAGATTCCACATTGTAAAGGCTGATATTTGAATTGGCGGGTATAGTCCTGAGAGACGAAGGACTTACTGACATTCCTTTTTGTTTAAGGCTGGATAGTAAAACAGAAGCCAAATGTCTTTTCCTGGAATTCGAATGGCATTTTCGACAGATCCCATCTTCCCTTAAATTATCGGAGCTGATGTTAATTTTATTAAACTTGCCGCAAACCTTACAGAAAATATATGACTTCCTTTTTTTCAAAAGGAATTGCTCTATACGTTGTAATGCCTTTTTTTTCATTTTTTTTCCAAACCTATAAGTCCTGAACTGTGAAATATATACAATATTACCCTTTTCCTTCAAGTAGATTTTAATAAAATGACATAGGCCATTTACATAACAACCTTAATACTTTACCACTTGTTAAATGTCATTATAAACTTGTTAACCGTGATTGTAAAATTGAAACGACTTACGCTAAATCAGATATAACCGTTCAATAACAAATGCAGTTCTATACGAAACATCGCTCAACGAACGCATACATCAGCAAGCACCGACAATATAGGTTTTTTTTATCTTCCTTATAAGTGTCTGTTTTCCCCGCAATTTATTCACTGATAGCAAAGATGCGTTTAATTTTTCAATGGCATGTGCTGCAACAATAAAAACGCCTATTTTTATATAATGTTTAAAGCATCAACGACCGAATATTAAACCTGCTTAGTTTTGAAAAGTTATCCGCAAATGTTGATTTTAATTAGCCGTTAACTTAAGTTAGGTGGCTAAAAATAGTATATGCATCTTAATACAAAAATAGCTGTTGTCATACCTTCTTATAAAGTCAGGCAACATGTTTTGGAAGTTATTCGCTCAACAGGAAGTGAATGTGATCTTATTTATGTTGTGGATGATTGCTGTCCCGACCAGTCAGGTGAATTTGTCCTAACTAACTGCGATGACCCCAGAGTCAAAGTGATATTCAACAAGCAGAACCTTGGTGTTGGTGGTGCCGTGCTGGTTGGATACACTGAAGCGATAAAAGATGGTGCAGCAATCATTGTGAAACTGGATGGTGACGGGCAAATGGATGCCACATTGATTCCAAAATTAATTGAACCAATCATTACAGGATATGCGGATTATACAAAAGGCAACAGGTTTTATGATATAAGGTATATCAGCCGGATGCCTTTCATGAGGATCGTTGGGAATTTATGTTTGTCCTTTATGACAAAACTTTCATCCGGCTATTGGAATATTTTTGATCCTACAAACGGTTATACCGCCATTCATGCAAAAATTGCCGAAAAGCTTCCATTTGAAAAAATAAGCAGCAGGTACTTTTTTGAAACTGATATCCTCTTCAGGTTAAATACATTCAGGGCTACTGTTTTGGATATTCCTATGGATGCATTATATGGAGATGAAAAAAGTAATTTGAAAATCCATAAAATACTGGGAGAGTTTTTATTCAAACACAGCAGGAATTTCTTTAAAAGAATTTTATACAATTATTTTTTGAGGGATTTTACGGTTGCCAGCCTGCAGTTGATCTTTGGAATATTGCTGTTTACTTTTGGACTGGTGTGGGGGATATATAAATGGGCACACAATAGTCACATGGGATTACCAACACCTACCGGTACCATTATGTTATCAGTATTGCCCATTATAATAGGTATCCAGTTATTGCTTAGCTTTTTAGCTTTTGACATTTCAAATACCCCCGGTCAAACCCAACATAAATTAATGTAAAATGTTTTTTCAATTAAGATCGTTACTATATTAATCCTAAAGCTCTATGCGTAAACCATTCCTTTTCTTATTGGTGATTTTTTCTTTTTGGGTATGGTCAATGGATCTGGTTGATATTTTATTCTATTATGCAAAGCATTCCTATAGTACAATGACCGGCAGCCTGATAGCCTTAATTCCATTCTGCATTTTAACTTACCTGTTCACTAAACTGTTTTTTAAACACTACGATTTAGATAGAAGATCACTTGCATTGAGCAAAGAGCGAATAAAAGAATATTTATACCTGCTTGTATGTTTCTTGCCAATACTGTACCTGAATTTTAAAAGATTGATGTTCCCTGATGTAAGTTATGATGTTGGTGCATACCATTTATACCTGCAGGAATTGAACCGCCATGAAAACCTGAAAAATTTTAACCTTGTGGGTAGCGCCGGGGGAGGCACCTATTTTTTTACATTATCATATAAGATGTTTGGTTGCTTTAGAAAACTATTTGGGTTTAGAATGGGCGTTATTTTAAATACTGCTTTACTTTTTGTTTGCTTTGTTTCAATATATGAATTTCTAAAATTAGTTTTGAAAAATTATGCAGTAAAGCTAAAAATACCTTTGCTTCTACTTGCTTTATCTTCTTTGTTTGTTATTTACGCAGACAATACTTTATTCGTTTTAAATTCTTACATGGTTGATCTTATTGGAATACCAATTTTGTTAGAGTTGCTGTTTATTATTGTTTTTAAAAAATTAAATCCCGGGAATGGATTTAATGTCACACTATTATTTTTTGTTTTAGTATCCATCGCCATAACATACAAACTAACTTACCTGCCATATGTGCTTGTTTTTAGTTTGTGTTTTATTAGCCGAAACTTTTCTTTTTTTATGCAAAAAAAGAGTTTCATTTTATTGGGTTTTGTAACCCTGGCATTTCCTTCAATTTATTTATTATATAATTATTCTGAAACACTAAACCCCATATTCCCTTTTTATAATAAACTATTTAAATCTCCATTGTATGAGATAAGAAATTTTAGGGATGAAAGATGGGGGCCCCATACTGTTTTGGAGATCTTTTATTATAATATAGTTTGTGTATTTGATAAAGAAAGAACCAATGAGTGGCGATTTTTTAGTGTTAGGTTATTGGCCGAATACTTCATTATTTTATCGTGCCTTGCATACCTCGTAATTAATAAATTTAAATTTAAAAACGATTTTATTAAAGTTGTTTTTGGGGTGTCCGGAATTGCTTTGTTACTTAATTATATATTACTGATTGCTATAGGTTATTATCGTTATGGAATAATCATTGAGATGTTGTTTGGGATGAGTATTATTCTTTGGCTGGTTTATTTCTTTCAAAAGAAAAACTATTTTTTGTTTGCAACTGTATTTATCCTGGCATCTATTCAATGCGTAAATACTTTCAACAGAATTTATAAAAGAGAAACTAATTTATCCTGGTATAATTACAAAGATTTGTGGCGGGGCCACAAGGATCAGGTGCAGGAACAAAGAAATCTAATTTTCAGAGATAAACAACCAGATTTGAATGATATAATTTCTCCCCTGAAGATTGATGGGTTTTTAAGTTCGGAATGCGATGGATATATCAGGTTACTTTGTCCTAATACAGCTATATTTAATATCACATCATATGGTAACAGAGAAAAAGTAATAAAAGATTTCGAGAAGAACACAATTGATACATTTTCCAGGAAACACAATTTATATTTTCTTGCCCGGGGCGAAAGTTTATCACAGAAAATGAGTGATTTAAGTAAAAGGAATTATTCTGCTGACACTATTATAAATATATATCCTTCTTTTACAACAAGAAATATGCCCTTGTATTTATTTAAAATAAAACCCTGTGATGCTGACTATATCAAAAATGAATAGGACCTATATTTCTTCTTTATTTAAAAATATTCTGAAATAGGAATTAAGTTTGAACAATAAGTTCAAATCTTATATGTCATGATGATTCATATAGGATATCAAAAAAATGGAACAAAAGAGATTAAATATAATTGCAAAGTGGTTTTTAAAGTATACCGATCGTTCCGCATATATTAATTACAAGGCCGGAAGAAAGAATATTAAACTTACCCGGCAGTTCTATGAAACAACAAAAAATTTCAACCATTTATTATTAAAACATCCCCATAAGGAATTAACCAGCTTTAAGCACAGCGGAAATAGCGGAGATATTATTTATTCACTTCCAACCGTGTGGGAATTATCAAAAAAAGGTAAAGCTGCCTTTTATTTACAACTCAATCAACGTGCACAATATAATAACTATCACCCCCTTGGAAATGTGATGTTGAATGAGCGGATGGTAACCATGTTGAAACCCTTGCTGCTTTATCAGCCCCAATGCAAAAGTTGCGAAATATATTCGAACAATGAGGTTGATTATGACCTGGATGATTTCAGGAAATTTGTACCGCTGCAGGATAGAGGCAGTATTGCAAGGTGGTATTTTTATGTGTATGCGGTGTTCCCATCATTGTCGGATCCATGGCTGATTGCGCCAAAAGATCCCTCCTTGAAAGATGCTATTTTAATAGCAAGGAGTCATCGCTACCGGAATCCACATATCAGTTATTCGTTTTTACAAAAATATTCCAACATAAAATTTATTGGCATTGAGGAAGAATTCCTCGACATGAAAACAGAGATTCCAGGTCTGGAATATATCCAGGTAAATGATTTCCTGGAAATGGCCACCTGCATAAACAGCTGCAAGCTTTTCATCGGCAATCAATCTTTTCCTTTTTCTATCGCAGAGGGGTTAAAAGTAAATCGCCTGCTGGAAGTTTATCACCTGTCTCCAAATGTGATCGTTGAAGGGCCGGGAGCTCATGATTTTCTATATCAACCTCAATTTGAAAAAACGGTAGACGAGTTTGTACTTAATCTTTGAAAACAGAACCCATTAAAATGTAAGTTTTACCAGATTTAGGTTTTTGAAAAGCCTGAAGCAGCTTTTACGTTGCTGTTGCGGTCTGTGTTAGCAATGCTAACAGGCTGATCCTGTTAATATTAATAAAAAAACGCACGCATAGAACATTAAGGGCATAAAAGTTGTACTTTTGACGCTCTTTAAACTTAACGCATCCCGAGTTATGAAGAACTTTGTCCTGGATTGTGAACGCATGAAATATGCGGACACAGGGATTTATCATTATTGTCTGAATCTGGGAAACCATTTATTAGCAGAAATCAACGCCCGCAGAGAAAGGCTTACTTATTATGCGCCCGCAAAAGCCCATTCTTCATTAGGAACGGAAAATACTTTCATCAACCAGAACTCCCTGCATAAATTTTTGATGCCTTCCACCAGCAAGTATGATCTATGGCATGCTACTTATCAAATGACTTCCTATTTACCCAAACGCAATAAGCGGATCAGGGTTTTGCTTACTATTCATGATCTTAATTTTATCTATGATGATAAAAAAACGGAAGCAAAAAAGGAAAAGCATTTGCAGCACCTCCAATCTAATATCGACCGCAGCGATGCCTTAATCTGCATTTCCGAATTTTGCAAAAAGGATGTGCTGAAATATTGTGATACAGGCAACAAGCCCATTTACATCATTCACAATGGCACCAATGTATTAAATACTGCCGGCTTGTCTCCCAGCTCTTATAAACCATCTAACCGATTTCTTTTTTCAATAGGCGTAGTAACCATGAAGAAAAATTTTCATTCATTGTTGCCCTTGCTGCAGCAGGATGACGATATGGAGTTACTCATTGCCGGTAGGGATGACGATACCGAATACCTGAATTACCTGATTGATTCAGCCAGGGAACTTGGAGTCGAGAATAAACTGAGGATACTGGGATCCATTTCTGAAAATGAAAAGGCCTGGTACTTTGAAAATTGTTATGCCTTCACCTCTCCTTCAATGGCCGAGGGTTTTTGTATGCCTGTTGCCGAAGCAATGTCGGTCGGCAAACCATTATTTTTATCCAATAAAACGGCGCTTCCCGAAATAGGTGGCAATGTTGCATTCTATTTCCCGGACTTTAAGCCATCGCAGATGATACAAACCTTTGCAGACGGCATGAGTTTGTATAAAGAAACCAATATGCAGGACGCCATTAAAAAAAGAGGCGCCGATTTCTGCTGGGAAAAGTCTGCGAAGGAATATCTTGACGTTTACCGCTCTCTCGTTTAATTGACAGTTTTTTAACCATGGTTTTAAATGGCAATTATTTTCTATCCATTTAATGAAGTACATTTGCGCCTTAATATTTTTGAATGAAAACGTATCGCCGCCTCTTAAAATTCGTAAGGCCTTATGGAGGTTTTATTGTTCCGTTTTTTGTTTTCACCCTGATAGGCGTTTTTTTTAGCATATTTCAGTTTGCCCTAATAATCCCGCTTTTAAATTTCCTTTTTGATTCGCATACAGCCGCCGAATTGCAGCAATATGCTACCATGCCTGCCTTCTCCCTTTCTGCAGGATATTTTAAAAACCTGTTTTATTATGAAGTTTATCGGCTTAAAACCCTCAATCCTGTTTATGCGCTTTATTTCATAGCTGGTATTATCGTCGCCTCCGTTGTACTAACCAACCTTTTCAGGTACCTGGCCCAAAGGGCACTTGTAAATGCAAGAACCTTATTGGTAAAAAGATTGCGTGAGGCCATCTTTACAAAAATGAACAGGCTTCATATGGGGTATTTCACCAAGGAGCATAAAGGAGATCTCCTTTCCCGCATGAATTCTGATGTATTTGAGATCGAAGCTGTGGCAGCAAATTCGCTGGAAGTCGTGTTTAAAGAGCCATATGTGATGATCGGGTATTTTGTGGCACTGTTCATTATTTCTTTTAAACTTACTTTGTTCACCTTACTTGTAATTCCCATTTCTGCTATAGGGATTGCAATGGTTACAAAGAGGTTGAAAAAAGAAGCCCAGGATATGCAATCTTCAATAGGCAGATTGCTTACCATAATAGATGAAACGTTGACGGGCATGCGCATTATCCGTGCATTCAACGCAACCGATTTTACCTTAAAAAGATTCGCCCGTGAGAACGACTTTTACCGCAAGGCGAGTTTACATGGATTTAAAAGAAGAGAGCTTGCACCAGCATTTTCTGAAGTAGCCGGCGTTACCGTAGTTGCTGGAATATTAATTTATGGTGGCAGCATGATCTTAAATAATCATGGTGCAAATGCCGGTGGCCTGCAGGCAAGTTCTTTCATCGCGTTCATTGCCATTTTTTCGCAGGTGATGCGGCCGGCAAAGGCGATGGTTGTTGCATTGGCAAATATTCAAAGAGGTGAGGCTTCGGGTAACCGTATCCTTGAGGTCCTTGAGACGCCTATTTTAGTGGATGATAAACCTGGTGCTACACTGCTGCCCACCTTTAGCAGGTCCATTGAATTTAAGAATGTAAACTTTGGCTATTCTGAAACACCTGTTTTAAAAAATATAAGCTTTACACTTGAAAAAGGAAAAACGCTGGCACTGGTTGGCCCTTCGGGCGTGGGCAAATCCACCATTGCCGATCTTTTGCCAAGATTTTATGATGTAAATAATGGAAGCATTTTAATTGATGGAACAGACATCAGGGATGTTACCATGGAATCTTTGAGGAGCCAGATGAGTTTTGTTACACAGGATATTATTTTATTCAACGATACCATTTTTAATAATATCGCATTGGGCAAACCCGATGCAACGGAGGAAGACGTGATCAATGCTGCAAAAATTGCCAATGCACATGATTTTATCATACAAACCGAAGATGGTTATCAAACAAATATTGGAGACAGGGGCGTTCGATTATCAGGTGGGCAACGGCAACGGCTAAGTATTGCACGGGCAGTATTCAAAAATCCATCTATACTCATCCTTGATGAAGCGACGTCTGCATTGGATACGGAGTCAGAAAAATACGTACAGGATGCACTTGAAAATCTAATGCAGGGAAGAACAACACTTGTGATCGCTCATAGGTTAAGCACCATCAAAGAGGCTGACGAGATATTGATCTTACAGGACGGCGAAATCGTAGAACGTGGAAACCACTTCGAACTGATAGAAATTGAAGAAAGTATTTACCGGCGGTTGACGCAAATGCAGAAGATCGCTTAGCAGTTAAAAAATTGATAAGGTTAACCTGCCTGGTATGGTTAATGTGATTAATTACGTTTTTCTTTAAACATTTAATTTATGAAACTGAAAATATCATTAATCATTATTTCCCTTATAATTTTATTTGTTGCTTGTAAAAAAACAGATACGACTGATTCAACAGTTCCGCTCCAGACAAATTTCACAAACGTTGCATACGGCAATGATCCTGCACAAGTGATGGATATTTACTTACCACCTAACAGGAGTACTACTAATACCAATGTTCTTATAATGATACATGGTGGCGGATGGACCGGCGGGGACAAAATAGATTTTGATTCCTTTATCGATACCATTCAAACAAGGTTTCCCACTTATGCAATCTTTAATATTAATTACCGTCTTGCAGCTGGCGTGTTTAATCTTTTTCCCACACAGGAAAATGATGTTCGCTCTGCTGTTGCGTTTATTTATTCAAAAAGAGCAGATTACAAGATCTCGGATAATTACGCCATCATGGGCGCAAGTGCTGGTGGTCATTTAGCCTTGCTCGAAGCATATAAAGACACAACGCCCATCAGAATAAAAACCGTGATCGATTTTTTTGGGCCTGCTGATATGACTGCCATGTATAACAATCCTTCATTCCCCGGAGGTGAAGTGCCTATTTTTAATGTGATGGGAAACATACCCCAACTTAATAGTTCATTGTACGAACAAAGCAGCCCGATCAATTTTATTACTCCACGTGTAGCACCAACCATTATTTTGCATGGCGGTGTTGATATCCTCGTAAGGCATGAGCAATCTGATAGCTTATTTGCACACCTGGATTCTGCAAATGTTGCAGCAGAATATGTATTTTATCCAACACAAAATCATGGATGGTCAAATACTGATACGCTTAAACATTCCTTTGATCATATCCAGGCATTTGTAAATGCACATATGCCTTAATGGCTTTGTTTTTTATTTTATCCTACGCAAATGAAACGGAATACTTTTATCATCGTATTATTATTTGCCGGACAGATCATCTTCGCACAATCAACACCGTTTATTTTAAGAGGGGCATTAAAAGAAAACCGCCAACAGCTTTACAGGAATATTGTAAAGAATACCATTACAAAAAATCTTTCACTACCACTAACCGATTCTACAGAAGAGAACTGGCAGGATGCTTTTTGGGTAATGGAGTTTCTTAATTACAGATCTGCATGGGCAGATGTCAAAATTCATTCTGCATTTAGTGAGATTCAAAGCCATAGGCCCGAATTCCAAAGGGCTTTGCTTGAGCTGGCTTATACAAATTATCGCAATATTTTTTTGGCACCTATAAAATCCTTGTTCGGGCAAACAAAGGATTCAAAGATATTTGCCATCAGTGCCCTTTACATTTTGCCAACGCTGCAAACAGCAGATGAAATGAAATCTTTAATAAATAAAACGGCAATACTAGGGGACAATAATCCACTTATAAAAGAATTGTATTACCAGTTATTACACGACGACATAAAACTGCCAAACAAAGCACTGTATTATTTATTTGATAAAAACTTTCTACCTGGGAATGTTTTGCTTTTCAGCATTCAAAGAAAGAACAGGGATTTCCCCGGGCTCGCTGTTGTAAGAGATGCTGCAGGAAATTTTGTAAAATACAACAACCAATTTTTTTCTGTACCGCAACTTGCAAGAAGCATTAGTAATTTACCTGGCTATTTAACCAATGGAAATACACCTGAAGGCATTTTCAGGATGGATGGCTTTGATATTTCGAAAAGTATTTTTATCGGGCCCACCACCAATATCCAGTTAACCATGCCCTATGAAGAAGCTACTCCCAATCATTTTTATAAGGATTCAACAAAAAGGAATGACTGGGGTTTGGGCGATTATGAAAAATTACTGCCTGACAGTTTAAAAAAGTACTTCCCATTATATGAAGCCTACTATGCAAGTGAAGCAGGACGCACAGAAATTATTGCACATGGCACAACAATAGATCCTCTATATTATAAAAACAAACCCTATTACCCGCTCACACCAACACAAGGCTGTCTTTGCACAAGAGAAATATGGAGTGATGAAACAGGTATGCTGATGGAAACTGATCAGCTAAAACTCGTCAATGCTATCATCAAAGCAGGTGGCCCAAATGGATATGCGATCGTGATCAACATTGATGATCAGCAAAGGCCTGTTGAGATAAATGATATTTTAGAATTTCTTCAAAGAGCAAATCCGTGATAGATACACGGAAATCACGGAGCTGGCTTGCTTGCCTTATGGGATAGATACGCGGAGGACACGGATTGAACGGATTGCGACGGAATAGAAAAAGTTTTAATCAGGAATTTTTTGGAAAAAAAATAAACCTGCCGGCCGGTAAGCGGGTCCGTTTTCATCCGCCCGATCCGTGTTATCCGCGTATCTATCATTTTTTATTTGCTTGCTTGCCTTAGTCGTATTCATCCTCCCGATCCTGTCATCCCGTATCTATAATTACATTTAAGTAAATCCTGCATTGTAACTTTACACAATGAATCTTCCTCCATTAGCAGAACGCATGCGTCCATCTACCCTGGATGAATTAACAGGGCAAATGCACCTTACAGGCAAAGGGAGTATTTTGCGTACTTCTATTGAGCATGGAAAAGTTCCTTCCATGATATTATGGGGTCCGCCAGGAGTTGGTAAAACAACGATCGCAAATATTATTGCAAACACATTACATCAACCTTTTTATACCATTAGCGCAATTTCTGCAGGCGTAAAAGATATTCGCGAGATCATTGAAAATGCAAAGGATGAAAAAGGAGCCATTCTTTTTATTGATGAAATCCATCGTTTCAACAAGGGCCAGCAGGATGCTTTGCTTGGTGCAGTAGAAAAAGGAATTATTACGCTCATTGGTGCCACTACAGAAAATCCTTCTTTTGAAGTAAACAGTGCATTGCTTAGCCGCTGCCAGGTGTATGTTTTAAAAGGATTGGATGAAAATGGCCTGGTTCATTTACTTCAGCATGCGATTAAAAATGATATTGTTCTAAAAGAAAAAAACATCATTCTCAAAGAAACAGAAGCCCTGATCAGGATCTCGGGCGGTGATGCACGTAAATTGTTGAACCTGTTGGAAATTGTAGCTGAAGCCCTGAACGATGGCCTCGTTACCGATGATGCAGTCATGGAAATTGCCCAACAACGCATTGCACTTTATGATAAAAAGGGCGAACAACATTACGATATCATTTCAGCATTTATAAAAAGCATGCGTGGAAGTGATCCTAACGGTGCAGTGTACTGGCTGGCCAGGATGATCGAAGCCGGTGAAGATGTAAAATTTATTGCACGGCGCATGCTCATTTTTGCCAGTGAAGATATTGGAAACGCAAATGCGAATGCCTTGCTGCTTGCCAACAATACTTTCCAGGCCGTAAATGTGATTGGTTACCCCGAGTCCAGGATCATTTTATCACAGTGTGCAATATATCTTGCCTCTTCTGTTAAAAGCAATGCTTCTTACATGGCCATCAATGATGCATTGGCTGCTGTAAAGACGCATGGTGATCTTCCGGTGCCGCTTCATTTACGCAATGCACCAACTAAAATGATGAAGCAAATGGACTATGGAAAAAATTATAAATATGCGCACGATTACAGCAATAACTTCGTGATCCAACAATTTTTACCTGATCAATTGGAAGGCAAAGCCTTTTATATGCCGCAAAAAAATGCACGGGAAGAAGAGCTGAGAAAATACTTAAAAGAAAAATGGAAGGATAAATATGGTTATTAAAAAAGACATTGAAACAAGGGAGGATATTGATAGCTTTCTACGTTCGTTCTATCAACGGGTTATTGCAGACAAACAGATCGGAATTATTTTCACTGAAATTGTTCCCATAAACTGGGAACAGCATATTCCTGTAATTACAGATTTTTGGGAAACGATCTTATTGGACAACCCTGTTTACAGGAAAAACGCGATGGAAGTTCATTATAAAATAAACAGGATATTCCCGTTAAAAAAAGAACATTTTGAAGCATGGCTTTATATTTTTAATTTAACATTGAATGAAATGTTTGAGGGTAAGATTGCAGATCTTGCAAAAAAAAGAGCTGCTTCTATTGCTCTATTAATGGAATCAAAAATGAATGAAAGATGAGTGAATTAAAATGGACCTATACATCTTTTGATGATCTTCCTGTTTCTGCCTTATATGAAATTTTAAAACTTAGGAGCGAAGTCTTTGTGGTTGAACAAAATTGTGTTTACCTCGACATGGATGATAAGGACCAGCAATCCTATCATTTTTGTGGATGGCTGGGAGATAAACTTGTAGCGTATGTTCGCATCATTCCCCCCGCAATTGCATTCAAAGAAGCAAGTATCGGGCGGGTGTGTACCTCTCCATCTTACAGGAAAAATGGAACGGGAAGAATACTGATGCAAAAAGCGATTGACATTACCCTGGAACAATTTGAAAATGCAGGAATTCAAATAGGTGCCCAATTGTATTTAGATAAATTTTATTCTTCTCTCGGCTTTCATCAAATTGGCGACGGGTACATGGAAGATGGTATCCCTCACATACATATGGTTTTTTCAGAATAAACCCGGTTTCGGTACAATATTTAGCCTAAAACAACGTTTCTGAAAGATGGTAGTACTTATTACTGCCCTAGAATCCGTTACCGTTGAAGGCTAAAACCGAACCCTGATGAAACCATCTTTACGCAACGCTGTTGGTAAAATCGCACTGCTAACTTTCCTCTGCTTTACATTGGTTACTCCGTCATATTCCCAACACTTATCATTTGGAAAAGAAAAAGTTGTTTTTGAAGTTGGGTTTAATTTTGGTCCTACTTTCTTTTTGGGTGATCTTGGTGGACACCAGGGCAAGGGTACGCACTTTTTAAAAGACCTTAATATACCTCTAACAAAATTAATGAAAGGGGTATTTGTTTCTGCATATCCCAACGACTGGCTAGGTATTCGTCTTGCCGGCCAATATACTTATGTGGAGGGCCGTGATAATATCATCAATACAACTGGTGAAGATGAGTTGTGGAGAAAACAGCGCAATCTCAATTTTAAAAGTGATGTATGGGAAGCTTATGGAGCATTTGAAATTTATCCAACTATGTTGTTTAATTCAGATGAAGAGTATGATCCAACTATAAGGCCTTATGGATTTGTAGGAGTAGGTGTATTTCATTTCAATCCTAAAGGTTCGCTTACTGATTCCCGTGGTAAAACAACCTGGTACGACCTTCATCCATTAAAAACAGAAGGCCAGGGCATGCCGCAATACCCGGAAAAAAAGCCATACTCTCTCACGCAAATGAATATCCCATGTGGCCTTGGTGCCAGGATAAAAATAAGTCCGCGGGTAAATACCAGCCTTGAATTATTGTACAGGAAAACATTTACCGATTACATGGATGATGTAAGTACTTCTTACATTGACCCGAATGATTTTGATGCTAATTTATCAGCACAGGATGCGGCCATCGCCCGGCAGATATCAGATAAAACCGTTGGTATCCTTACACCTGGCATTAACCGTTATGAACCCGGAACACAACGCGGCAATCCCAAAAATATGGATGCATATTTTTCTTTTGTGATAAAACTGGGAGTTCAACTTGGAGAGGTGCTTGATAACAGGCCTGATAGAAGAGCCATGAGACAAACAAGGTGCCCTCATTTCTTTTAGACCCAATCCTGCCAAATGAGAAAACTATTTAAATATCACCCAAATGTATACAGGATCATTTTATTACTGTTCTGTGTACTGCTTGTGTTGTTTTACAATAGCACCAAAGGCTGATCATAAAAAACCAAAACTAACTGCTATAAAAAAAGATGAATAAACAAGAAAAAATAAGTGCATTGATATACAACTGAAGATAAACCCCGGAGACTCCTCTTTGTGACTATCTCTGAAACCACAACTCGTATTTTCGTTGCTATGCTTTGCCTTGTTTTGAGTACTGTTTGAAATGTTCATGAAGTTTAAATGGTTGATAAAGCAAATAAAAAATCTTACCTCGTTAACTTTATCAGCCCTTTCAACTTCTTTATTAACGATTTCAATTTTATCCACCTCTACTCAACTCCTCACGTAGATACTTCGCAGTGAATCCTTCTTTAATATTCGCCATTGCTTCGGGTGTACCTTCAAATAATACTTTGCCGCCGCCTGCACCACCTTCAGGGCCAATGTCGATAATATAATCACCGGTTTTTATCATATCTAGATTGTGCTCAATTACCAGTACCGTATTGCCACGATCCACCAGCTTATTCAATACATCCAACAAGTGTTGTATATCCTGGAAATGAAGCCCTGTTGTTGGTTCGTCTAAAATATAAAATGTTTTACCCGTATCACGTTTTCCAAGTTCAGTAGCAAGTTTCACTCGTTGAGCTTCCCCACCACTAAGGGTAACCGCACTTTGGCCCAGTGTGATATAGCCAAGGCCAACATCCTGTAACACTTTTATTTTACGGTAAATAAACGGAACAGCATTAAAAAACTCAACGGATTCATCTACAGTCATATTCAACACGTCACTGATCGATTTGCCTTTGTAGCGGATCTCAAGTGTTTCCCTGTTGTATCTTTTGCCGTTGCATTTTTCACAATGCACATGAACGTCGGGCAGAAAATTCATTTCAATTACCCGCATGCCGCCACCTTCACAAACTTCACATCGCCCGCTCTTTACATTAAATGAAAAACGGCCTGCATTGTAACCGCGGATCTTTGCCTCCGGAACAGCTGCAAACAAAGTACGAACGTCTGTAAAAAATCCACAGTAAGTAGCAGGATTGCTTCTTGGCGTTCTTCCAATCGGGCTCTGGTCGATCTCGATCACCTTATCAATATGCTCAAGGCCATTAATGGTCTTGTAGGGTAATGCAGCTGTTTTTGAGTTGTAACAATATTTACTTAATAAAGGATAAAGCGTTTCATTGATCAGGGTAGACTTTCCGCTCCCACTCACTCCCGTTACTAAAATAAATTTTCCGAGGGGAAATTTAACTGAAACGTTTTTTAAATTATTCCCGGATACACCTTTCAGCTCTATCGTTTTACCATTGCCTTTCCTTCTCTCTTTAGGTATAGCGATCGATTTTTTTCCACTTAAGTACTGGGCTGTATCTGAATTTGATTCCAATACTTCCGCTGGTGTACCCATGGCCACGATCCTGCCACCATGAACACCTGCTTTCGGGCCGATGTCAACAAGGTGATCGGCTGCAAGCATAATATCTTTATCGTGTTCAACAACCAACACACTGTTGCCGATATCTCTTAAATTTTGCAATGCAACTATCAGTCTCTGATTGTCTCTTTGATGTAATCCAATACTTGGCTCATCAAGAATATAAGTGATGCCCTGCAACTGCGATCCAATTTGCGTAGCAAGCCGTATTCTCTGGTATTCACCGCCGCTGAGGCTTTTTGAAGGTCGATACAATGTCAGGTAGGTTAATCCCACATCTAATAAAAATTGTATCCTTTCCCTGATCTCTTTTAAAATATCCTTTGCAATGATATTTTGCTTTTCATTCATCCGCTTCTCAAGCCCGCCAAACCATTCAGCAAGTTTATCAAGATCCATTTCACTTAGTTCGGCTATGTTTTTTTCATCAATTTTAAACCAGAGGCTCTCCTGCTTTAATCTTGTCCCGTTACAGGTTTCACATGACCTTAGTTGCATGAATTGCTCGGCCCAGTCACGCACTGCCTCACTGGTACTGGTAGACGAAAACCAGCGTTTGACCATGTTTACCACACCTTCATACTCCGTGCTGTAGTAAGTACTTTCTGACTGCTGCAGCTCCATATCAACAGAAGCATTCATACTATCGTCCATTTCTTCCTTTCCATAAAGCAAAACATTCAACGCCTTTGAAGAAAGATCTTTAACGGGTTTATCAAGATTGATCTTATACTTTTTTGCAATTTCCTGGACCTGTTTAAACACATGAGCTTCCCGCTCCTCCCCCAGTGGCGCAATGGCACCTTCCTTTATGCTCAATTTGTTGTCGGGCATAATGCTTTCCATATTTACCTGGTACACGGTTCCCAAACCTTTGCACGTGGGGCAGGCACCATAAGGAGAATTAAATGAGAAAGCATTGGGGGATGGCTCTTCGTAACTGATGCCTGTTTCAATACACATCAGTTGTTTGCTGTATTGAACTACTTTATTATCATCGTTGATAAGTAAGAACAAAAGATCCTTACCCATCTGCAGGGTTTTCTGTACACTCTGGCTCACACGCAGTTTCATATCATCGGTGGCCTGTAACCGGTCAACCACCACTTCTATATCATGAATCTTGTAACGATCGAGCTGCATGCGTGGGCTAAGGTCAAGCACTTCGCCATCAACCCTTACTTTTAAAAAACCTTTCTTGCGAATGTCTTCGAATAGCTCGCGGTAATGCCCTTTACGCCCACGAACCAATGGCGCCAGCAAACTGATCTTTTTACCTTTGAATTTCTTATAGATATCCATGACGATTTCCTCTTCGCTGAACTTCACCATTTTCTTCCCGGTGTTATAACTGTATGCTTCTGCAACCCGGGCATAAAACAAGCGAAGAAAATCATAGATCTCTGTAATTGTTCCGACCGTACTTCGTGGATTTTTGTTGGTTGTTTTCTGTTCGATGGAAATCACGGGTGAGAGCCCGGTTATCTTATCTACATCAGGGCGTTCCATATCACCAACAAACTGTCGGGCATAGGCAGAAAAACTCTCCATGTAACGCCGTTGACCTTCATTGTAGATGGTATCAAATGTTAGCGAAGACTTCCCACTTCCGCTGACCCCGGTAAATACCACCAATTTATTTTTTGGAATTTTAATATCAATGTTCTTGAGATTGTGCTCCCTGGCACCAAACACTTCTATAAATTCTCCTGCTTGCTCTATAGCTGAAACCTTTGCTTTTTTACTAGCCATTTTTGAAACTCCTTGGTACAAAGATACAAACAATTGGGGGGCAGGGAAAGCTGAGATAAAGATCATTTTATGATAATAAAAAACATTACGATTTGTCAAATTAAATCATATGTATACCCAGCGATATTTCCCCGGCATCCAGTATTGATATAGTGACTTCACACGATAAACATCCGGCCTGTTAACTTTTTGAACAAGGCATCCTCGTCCGATTCATTTCCCGGTTTTCTTTTCCGAGTAAGCTCAGCAAATTCCTTTGTTTGCTTTTTTCAATCAGGTAGAATTAAAACCAAAAAAACCAGTTCTAATATCGAACGTTTTATGGCAGGTAAAATAGTTTTTTTGAGCGGGCAAGGCAACGGTACCCATTGCGGCGAGTGATTGAACAGGCATTTCCTCCTGGATACCAGCAACACGATCCATTTTTTTAAAAGCGATGGCGTTTTCATCCTGCAGGTTTTTCATAGCCATCCTCAGCAGTCGGTTGGTTTCTAAAGTCTTTTTTTCTTTCGCTTTCTTTTCACGTAGCATATATTCTTTGATAGCTGCATTGT
>JBDSBG010000053.1:0-14681 GCA_039921685.1 Ferruginibacter sp. | reverse complement strand
CAAGTGGATAGGTTTTCCATTTTATGCCATCAAAGGTTAGCAGGCCCTCGCTGTTTGCGAAGTATAAAACACCTTTTTTGTCCTGTCTTATCTTCCTGTTCTGTGCCCCCGCTTTGTAGTTCTGCTTCGAATAATTAATAATATCAGGCAGCCCAATAGTGTTTTGCGCTACGCAAAACTGCATGAAGAACAAAAAAAGCAACAAGAAAGGCGTTCTCATTATTCAAAATTTCTTTGTGAAAGTAAGGAATTTAATATGATGTAGTAATGTAGTAGTGAAATTAACTTAAATAAGCTCCTTTTACAACTTTGATGTAGTAGTGATGTAATGAAGTAATAGGCTGCGTTATCTGTGAATGTTAACTTTATGTTATCAGAAATACCAATTAACTCCTTTTTCTTACATCTTTAAACAAAACGATTGCATATGAAAGTCAACAAAGCAGTTCTGCTACTTCTATGTTTTTTCGGGTTGGGGATCTCCCAGGTCCTTGCGCAAACAATCCAGGTTTCGGGGAAAGTAACTAACAAAGCTAATGGGGAACCTTTGGTCGGTGCTACTGTAACAATAAAAGGCACAACACAGGCAACCACAACCGATTCACAGGGTGGTTTTTCCATTTTGGTGCCGCAAAAAGGAACGGTTCTTATCGTCACAAATGTAAATATGAGATCAGTTCAGATTACCATTAAAGACGATTCACCAATTGCAGTGAACCTGGAACCATCTGCAAATACACTTGAAGAGGTTATTGTGAACGTAGGTTACGGTACCCAAAAGAAAAGCGTTGTCACCGGGGCTATTTCAAGGATCACGGCAAGAGACCTTGACAAAGTACCAAATGGCGGTGTAGGACAGGCCTTGCAAGGTAGAGTTTCGGGTTTAACCATAGCTGCCAATTCGGGGCAGCCGGGATCACCTTCGACAATAAGAGTGAGAGGTATTACAAGCTTTAACGGTAATGACCCCCTTTGGGTTGTTGATGGAGTTATTGTAGACAATGGCGGGATTGGCTTCATAAACCAATCGGACATTGAATCCATTGAAGTTCTTAAAGATGCGGCTTCAGCAGCTATTTATGGAACCAGGGCGGCAAGGGGAGTTATCCTGATTACTACAAAAAAAGGCAAAGCTGGAAGACTCAGCGTGAATTATAATGGTTTTTATGGTACAGCTTCGCCCGCAAAACGGCTTGATTTATTGAACGCTACTCAATATGCCACTCTGATTAACGAAAAAACGGTTGCTGGCGGGGGGGATATCGTGTTTCCCGATTTAGGCTCTTTAGGAACTGGAACCGACTGGCAGAAAGAAATCTTCAATACTCACGCAGGCCGTTTTAATCATCAGTTAAGTTTAAGCGGAGGCAACGAGAGATCTACTTTTTATATATCCTTCGGGTTGGAAGATCGTGAGGGCATCGTACTTCCTCAAATTTCCCATTACACTAAGAAGAATATAAGAATAAACTCGACGCATAAAATTTCTACAGTATTTACTTTCGGAGAATCAATAGCATATGCACACGGAAAATCCCAGGGAATAGGCAACACTAATAGTGAATACGGCGGGCCATTGAGTTCGGCCATCAACCTTGACCCCACTACTGCTGCAGTAATTTATGATCCTACCATGGCTGCTGGTGCCCCTTACAGCAGTAATCCTGTTTTAAGGGATAACAACGGAAACCCTTACGGAATATCCAAATATGTTGGACAAGAAATGACTAATCCAAAAGCTTACGCATTAACCAAGCTTGGAGGTTATAACTGGTCCGATGATATCGTTGGTAATATTTATGTTGAAGCCAATGCTACAAAGCACATTAAAATAAGATCTTCCCTGGGAGGCAAACTGGCTTATTATGGCGGGCAGAATTATAACCCGGTTTATTATTTAAATCCAACAAATGGTGTTGCGATAAACAGCTTAAGCAAAAATGACAACAATGTTTTAAATTATATTTTTGAAAACACGGTAACATTTAATCAAAAATTTGGCGGACATGATATCAATTTGATAATTGGACAGAGTGCCCTCGTAGAGGGGAAAGGCGGAGGAAGTTCAGTCAATTTATTCAATTTACCAATTGATAGCTATGAAGATGCGTCGTTCAACTTTGATATTCCGCAATCGAGCAGAACGTCGGGAGCATATACAAACACTTTACTTAAACAATCTTCTATACTTGCCCGTTTGAATTACAACTACCAGGAAAGATACCTTGTAACGGGGATCGTTCGTCGTGATAGGTCTACCAGATTCGGTAGTGAACATAAAACCGGTACGTTCCCATCGTTCTCAGTAGGATGGGTGCCCACAAAAGAAAATTTCTGGACAGCGAATAAATATGTGAAGTCTCTTAAAATAAGAGGTGGTTATGGCATAGTAGGAAATGACGAAATAGGAAATTTTGGATACACTTCACTCGTAAGCGGAGGTTACAATTATACTCTTGGGAATGCCGGAAATATTACTACCGGGTATTCACCCGTTACTTTGAGCAATTCCGGTTTAGCATGGGAAGAGACCAGCCAGTTAAACGTTGGGTTTGACGCCCAGGTATTAAATAATTTCAACTTAGCGTTTGATATTTATAAGAAAAGGACAACAGGAATTCTCCAACAATTTTCTGTTCCGGGATATGTCGGTGTTTCACAAAATCCAGTAGGGAATGTTGCTGATATGAATAACACCGGTATCGAACTTGAACTGGGTTACCGTAAACAAATTGGCCAACTCAATTTTAATATAAGTGGCAACCTTGCCACAGTGAAAAATGAGGTTACGTATGTGAATAGGGACACCAATTTTATCGGCGGAGGTGCAAGCTTTCAATCTATGGGTACAGTGACAAGAACACAGGTGGGACAAGCTTATAATTCATGGTTTGGATTTCAGACAGCGGGAATATTCCAAAATACGGCCGAAGTAAATGCGTATGTAAATAAGGATGGAGGAATGATACAGCCAAATGCCGTACCGGGCGATTTTCGTTGGGTAGATAACAACGGCGACGGCAAAATTGATGGTAAAGATCAAACGTTTTTAGGCTCCAGTATTCCTAAACTCACTTTCGGAATTACACTGAACTTTGAATACAAAGGATTTGACCTGATGGTATTTGGACAAGGTGCCACTGGCAATAAGATTTTCCAGGGACTGCGCAGGCTTGACATCACAAATGCCAACTATCAGACAAAAGCTTTGAGCCGGTGGACCGGGGAAGGAACGTCCAATGATTATCCGAGGTTGACAACAAATGATGTGAATGGAAATTTTACAAGCATGTCTAATTTTTATCTGGAAAAAGGTGATTACTTCCGGCTTAAAATTGTTCAGCTTGGGTATTCATTCAACAATATCAGTTTGTTCAAAAAAGCTGGGGTATCCAGACTGCATATCTATTTAACCGCTGAGAACCTTGCAACATTAACCAAATACACGGGATATGATCCTGAAATTGGTGGCGGTGTTTTTGGTGTTGATAAAGGATATTATCCTCAGGCACGCTCATTCATCGCAGGTGTACAGTTAGGATTTTAATTACAACAAGCCATTTCAAAAAGATCACAAAAAATTTAAATAAATGAAACAGAAACAAAATAATGGAATACTGATCCTGGCAGTAACAACAACGCTGCTATTTGGTTCATGTAAAAAATCATTTGTGGAGATTCAGCCCGAGGGTCAATTCCTTACTTCAAACTATTACAGTAATCAAACACAGGCCTTTGGGGCTTTGGTTGGGGTATATGATGTGATGCGAAAAAACTCTGGTGGGTTTGAAAATATGATCACAATGATGAATGCAGGTTCGGATGACCAGTTAGCTGGCGGTGGCGGCTCGTCAGATGGAGCTGGGATACAAAGCTTTTCCAATTATAGCATAAACGCCCAAACCATTCCGCTGAGTTTTTGGAGTGATCATTACCAGGGCATATTCAGAGCAAATACTTTATTGCAGAAAATAGGAAGCACAGTAATGGACCCTTCTTTAAAAGAAACATACATTGCCGAAGCAAAAGCCTTAAGAGCAAATTACTATTTTAACCTGGTAAGGATGTTTAAAAATATTCCATTGCTTTTAGAACCTTTGACTTCAGATAACATCTACACGGTGACGCAGGCACCTACCGCGGACGTTTATGCGCAGATTGAAAAAGATCTTAGCGAAGCAATCCCTTCCTTACCGATGAATGTTAATGTTTCAACAGACGGAGGGAGATTGAACAAGGGTGCAGCACAAGCTTTGCTCGGTAAGGTTTACCTGTATGAGAATAAAATGCCCGAAGCCGCCACTCAGTTTGCTGAAGTAAATGGCACACCCGGCGGTGTTAGTCAGTATGGTTACCAGCTGCTAACCAATTACAGTGATCTATGGGTGACTTCAAATAAATTTAACAGTGAATCAATTATAGAAGTTACACACAGCAACCAGGTTTCACTCGGAGATTGGTCGTTATGGGGAAGTTCCAGGGATGAAAGTAATACAGTAAATCAGATGGTCGGCCCCCGTAGCTATTCCAGGCCTGCCGGGTCAACTGCACCCGATCTTCCATCAGGTTGGAGCTTTAATGTTTTTACCCAGGATTTTTATGACGTGATTGAAACAGATCCACGCTTTGCAGCCACAGTTTTTGACATGAAGGCATTGAAAGATGCAGGCCAGGCTGATTATATAGAAGGTTACCAAAACACGGGCTATTTTGAAAATAAGTATTTACCACGGAGAAGTGATGTTGCACCTGCGGGGTCTACTGAGCTTAACTTTCAACAAGACAGTTATGTTATTCGTTTAGCTGATACCTATTTAATGGAAGCTGAAGCGCTGGGTTCAACGGGAGCCAGAGCTCAAGCGTTATTGGATGCAGTAAGAGCAAGAGTCGGCCTGCCTTCTATTCCTGTGTCCTTGGATAATATAAAAAAAGAACGCAGATTAGAACTGGCTGGTGAAGGTCATCGCTTTTTTGATTTGGTGCGTTGGGGAGATGCCACCGGCAAACTAGCAGCCAGAGGTTTTACAGCAGGGAAAAACGAGATCTTTCCCATCCCTGCCAGTGAAATACAAAATACAAGCCTGGTGCAAAATCCAAATTATTAATCCATTTAATTAAAGTAATAAAATGAAGCAATTAAAATTAATATTCAGTATCGCATTATTGGCGATCATTGGAAGCAGTTGTAGTAAAGATGGCATTGATGACGATCTTTCCTTTCTTAACACAGCAAGCTCTGCCAATTATTCAAAAATCTTTGATATCAGCAATGATAATTCTGGGAATGTAAAAGTTACTCCATTGGGTGAAGGCGTTTCTACTTTTATAATTAATTTCGGAGATGCCGGTGCTATGGATACCATTCAACCTGGTTTCAATTCATCACATTCTTACCCCGAAGGAAGCTATACGGTATCAATAACTTCTGTTGATATTGCGGGACATTCAGTAACAAATGATTATCCACTAACGGTAACGTACAGGGCCCCTGAAAACCTTTTGATAAATATCGGAGCTGACATGCAGGTTGCTGCAACTGCTGATTTTGCCCGTTCTTTTTTAGTTTACTATGGTGATGTTGCAAATGAAACAGGCACTCCATTGGCAATTGGTGCCACCTTACCAGCTCATATTTATCCAGCCGGCGGCCCATTCGATCTTAAGGTTGTTGCACTAAGTGGTGGGGCCGCTACTACTATGCAAACCAAAACGTTGTTTGGTTTTCCACTTTCATTCGAGAGCCCAACCATGGATTATTTCTTTGGAACTTTCGGCAATGCCAATTTCAGTAAAGTTGCGAATCCCGCGTCAACTGGAATAAATACCAGTGCCAACGTTGGTAAATATGAAAAAACGGTTGGTGCTGAGGTATGGAGCGGTACTTACAGCCCTTTGAACATCCCTATCAATTTTGCGCTTGGTAATAAAGTAAAGATGTTGGTTTACAATCCCGATGCAGCCAACATCGGAAAACTTATAAATGTAGAACTTGAAGCCGCGGTTAGCGGTACAGGCGCAACAGCAAATGGAGTTGGCGTATTGAAAGTTCCCATCACTACTTCGGGAGCATGGGAAGAATTGACCTTTGATTTCAGTACCATTCCTGCAATAGGCCCAACAGCAAGATTTAATCAACTCGTTCTAAGGTTTAATGATACAGCTCCTGGGACGGGCGAAATTTTTTACATCGATAATATAAGCCTCACAAATTAAAAAATACAATAATGAAAAATAACATTAAATATTTCGTTGTTCTTGCAGCAATTGCATTATTTGTTGGCTGTAAAAAAACAGATTACAGCATGGGCAGCCTGGATGCGCCTTCAAATGTTGTTATAAATGCAGAAATCGTTGGCCAGGATGCTGCTCACCCTGACGGTGATGGTTCTGGTGATGTAAAATTCTCCATTACTGGAAATAATACACTGGCATATAAAATAGATTATGATGCAAATAATGCAGTGGACCTCGTGAGTATACCAAATGGTCAGGTTACAAAGAAGTACACTACGCTTGGTGTAAATAATTATACGGTAACTGCTGTAGTATTTGGTAAAGGAGGAACATCAACTACGGTTTCTAAAGACATTACGGTGAAGAGTGACTTTACGCCCGACGCATCGATTATTACTGCTCTTACCAATGATGCATCCAAAACCTGGAAAGTAAATGAAGATGTTGCAGGGCATTTTGGAGTTGGCCCATGGACGCCTGGTTCTGTCACCCCGGAATGGTACTCTGCTGTTCCCCATGAAAAAGCGATATGTTGCCATTGCTTTTATAGCGCCAGGTTTACTTTTACCAAAGTGAGTGCAGGTAATTATACCCTTCAGGTAGAAACACCAGAAGGTGCTTTTACAAAAACAGGAACTTTGGCTGGGGGTCTTCCAGGCATTCCAGCATCAGGTGCTGAAGCATGTTATCCTTATAGTGGTGGTACATCAGGTTTCTCATTCGTTCCATCAGGCAGTGGAGTTACAGGTTCTGTTACTACCGGCACGAGCATTCTTCTTGGAGGTAATAATACATTCATAGGTTATGGTGCTTTACTTAAAGAATACGAAATATTCAATGTTAATGCTACCGATATGTATCTAAGGGTTCAAGGGACCGAAACAGGTAACGCATGGTATTTGAAGCTGGTGGCTCTTTAAGAATTCAATGTACTTGTTTGATAAAAACGACAGCCTATTGTCAACACTGAACCGATGTTTAAACTAAAAATATGAAAGTACTGATTCAGGTAATAATTGTTTGCTGTATGACGGTTACTATGTCATGCAGTAAAAAATCTGATGGCGGTGGAAGCCCCTACATACCACCGGTAGTTGTAACTCCAACAGGACCTGTAGATCTGCACTGGTCATTCGAAACTACTCCTGTATTCCAGGATGAGTTTGATTACACTGGTGCCCCTGATCCAACCAAATGGAAATACGATCTCGGTGGATCAGGCTGGGGAAACCATGAATTGCAGAATTATACAAACGCATTGCCCAATTCAACTGCGGATGGAACCAATTTAATTATTACTGCGTTGAATGAACCTTCGGGCGGTATGAATTATAGCTCCGCCAGGTTGCTTTCGAAAGATGCCGGTGATTTTTTGTATGGACGGGTTGAAGTGCGTGCAAAACTTCCGGCAGGAAGGGGAACATGGCCGGCAATCTGGATGTTGCCAACAGACTGGGCATATGGCAACTGGCCCAACTCGGGCGAGATCGACATTATGGAGCATGTAGGTTTCGATCCAAATAATGTTCATTTTAGTGTACATACTCAGAGTTACAACTGGACGATCAATACACAAAAAACCACTACCGTCAACATTCCTACAGCGATCACTGAATTTCACAAATACCGTATCGACTGGACACCCTATGCTATCAGGGGTTACTATGACGACGGGCTTGTTTACACTTTTGTAAACGAGGGATCGGGTGCTGCAGCATGGCCATTTGACAAGCGTTTTCATATGCTACTCAACCTGGCCGTGGGTGGGGATTGGGGTGGACAGCAGGGAGTTGACGATACTGTATTCCCCGCTTCACTTTTAATTGACTACGTGAGGGTATATAAAATGATCCAATAGCTTTTTAAAAATCCCTGAAGTATTATGTTTTGGTATAAGAGAGATGGTATTAGCCATTAGTTAATATCATCCTCTCTTTCTATTCCATGTTTATAAATCATCGAAAATGCCTTTGACCCGGTTGATCTTTTTTTCATTTTTCGTTATCATCTCAGGTACAACTACCGCACAGGGGTACCTGCAGGTAGATGGCCAAAAGATAATTAATGAAAAAGGAGAAATAATTTTAAGAGGTATGGGATTGGGTGGATGGATGCTGCAAGAGCCTTACATGCTTAAATTGGATGGTTCGGCAATGGCACAATATGAAATAAAAGAAAAGATCACAGCGCTCATAGGGGAAGCTAACACAAAACGATTTTACCAGGCCTGGTTATCCAATCATTGTACAAAAACGGATATTGATTCACTGGCAGCATGGGGATTCAATTCTGTTCGCCTGCCAATGCACTACAACATCTACACATTACCGGTAGAATACGAAAAAGATGGAACGAATACCTGGTTGCAGGAAGGCTTTGCCTTAACAGACAGCCTCCTGAAATGGTGCCAGGCCAACCAAATTTACCTCATACTTGACCTCCATGCTGCACCTGGCGGACAAGGAAATGATAATGCCATATCCGACAGGGATAGCAGCAAACCATCTTTATGGCAAAACGAAGCCAACAGGCAGAAGACAATTGCATTATGGGAAAAACTTGCCGCCCGCTATGCGAACGAGGAGTGGATAGGCGCTTATGATATATTAAATGAACCTAACTGGGGTTTTCAAAATGAAAATGACAGGAATGGCTGCAATGAAAATGAAAACGCCCCATTGAAACAATTGTATAAAGACATTACTTATGCAATCAGGAAGACGGATAAAAAACACATAATTATTGTTGAAGGCAATTGCTGGGGCAATAATTACAATGGCATGCTGCCTTTGTGGGATAATAATATGGTATTGAGCTTTCACAAATATTGGAATTATAATGATAAAGCATCCATTCAAAAATATTTGGATTACCGTGAAAAATACAATGTGCCTGTTTGGCTTGGTGAAACAGGCGAAAATTCGAATGCCTGGTTCACAGACGTTATAGACCATATGGAAAAAAACAAGATCGGTTGGGCGATGTGGCCGCTAAAAAAATCCGGTCTAAACAATCCTTTACAAGTGAAGATAAATCCGGGCTTTCAACAAATCATCGACTACTGGAACGGAAAACTGCCAAAGCCCGATGAAAAAACTGCCTATAAAAGCCTGATGGAATTTGCTGCAAACACAAACGCAAAAAATAATATTTTCCAGAAAGGGATAGTTGATGCAATGACCAGGCAGGTGAAGAATGGCAACCCCATCCCCTTCAAAGAAAATATCATTAAACCGGATGCTATCATTTTTGCTTCAGATTATGATATGGGTAAAAGCGGTATTGCCTACCATGATGTAGATTCAGCTGATTACTGGGTAAGCACAACTACCAAAACAAAATGGAACCAAGGTGGTAAATACCGCAATGACGGCGTGGACATCGAAGCATGTTCAGATGCCAGAACCAATGGATATAATATTGGATGGATCGCGGATGGTGAATGGCTGCAGTACAGTTTGTATGCTAGTACAGATATTACCTATGATATCAATATTCGCTCTTCCTCTCAAAACAATTCAGGTGAGATCAAATTGTTGCTTAATGATCTTCCTGCTTCCGCAGTAACAACATTATCGGTTACGGGCGATCATCAAAAATGGCAAACCAATGCCATCCGTGCGGTAAAATTTACTAAAGGATGGAATAGGTTAAAAGTGCTTGCAGTGAAGGGAGGATTCAATCTTAATTATTTTCAATTTATTCCAGTTGATAGCTCAGCTAAAACAAATTAATCAGTCATGGTAAAAAGTTTTCTTTCATTACGAACATCTTTGTTAATGCTGTTGGTTTTATCAGCCTTGTTTGCTAATGCCCAGGCTAAAGTAGATACAGCTGCAAAAATAAATGAACTCATCAAACAGTTGACCCTTGAAGAAAAGGTAAATATGATCCACGCTTCCTCTTCATTCACTTCCGGGGGAGTACCACGGTTAGGCATACCTGAACTTGTTACATCCGATGGCCCCCATGGCGTAAGGCCGGAGCATGGCCGTGGTTGGGTACTACTAAACAATTCAGCGGATTCTTCTACTTATTTACCAACAGGTGTTTGCCTTGCTGCTACCTGGAACCCCCAATTGGGTTATGACTTCGGCGCAGTATTAGGAAGCGAAGCCGCTTATCGTGGAAAAAATGTTATCCTTGGCCCGGGCATCAATATAATCAGGACCGCATTGAATGGAAGGAATTTTGAATACCAAAGCGAGGATCCATTTCTTATTTCAAAAATGGCCGTGGGTTACATCAAAGGTGTTCAGGACCAGGGCGTTTCGGCATGTGTAAAACATTATGCGGCTAACAACCAGGAGATCTTACGGCATAGCATAGACGTACAGATGAGTGAACGTGCACTAAGAGAAATTTACCTGCCGGGTTTCAAAGCCGCCGTACAGGAAGGCAATGTAAATACGCTGATGGCAGCTTACAATAAATTCCGGGGGCAATGGGCGGCGCAAAACAATTACCTGCTCAACCAGGTATTAAAAAAAGAATGGGGCTTCAAAGGAATGATCATAAGCGACTGGGATGCGGTGAATAGCAGCATGCAACCAGCCTGGAATGGGATGGACCTTGAAATGGGAACAGACCTTCACATGCTTCCTAATCCCAATTACAATAAGTTTTATTTTGCTGACACATTGGTTTCACTGGTAAAAACCCGGAGGCTGGCTGAATATTTACTGGATGATAAAGTAAGACGTATTCTTTATGTGATGTACAGAACAAATATGATCGGTGGCGTTAAGAACAAAGGATCATATAATACCACAGCGCACCAACAAACAGCAGCTAAAATTGCTGAAGAGGGAATCGTTTTATTAAAAAATGATAACAATACCCTACCCTTACAGAAAAATAAAATAAAATCAATTGCAGTTATTGGTTTTAATGCAGAGAGAAAACAATCTATGGGCGGTGGCAGTTCACAGGTCAGGGCATTTTACGAGGTTACTCCACTCGAAGGTTTAAAAAACCTCGCAGGAAAGAAAATTAAAATAAATTATTCGCAGGGGTATAAAATTGAGCGAACTGCAATTGCCAATGCAGAAATGATTGCACAGGCTGTAGAAGCTGCAAAAAGATCGGATGTAGCAATTATCGTTGGTGGCTGGACCCACGGGTTTAATTATGGAGTATGGACAGATAATGCTTATGATGCCGAAGATTTTGACAAACCCAATATGAACATGCCTTTTGGCCAGGATGAATTGATCAAAGCCGTGCAAAAAGCCAATCCCAAAACAGTTGTTGTTTTGATCGGCGGTGGCCCTATCGATATGACGCAATGGGTAAGCGATGTGCCCGCTGTTTTGCAGGCATGGTATCCCGGGCTGGAAGGTGGGAATGCGTTAGCGAAAATTATTTTTGGAGAAGTGAATCCATCAGGTAAATTACCAATGAGTTTCCCTAAAAAACTCGAAGACGAACCTGCTCATAAACTGGGCCAGTATCCCGGGGATTCTACTTATGTTTATTACAATGATGATATTTATGTTGGCTACAGGTATTACGATACTTACAAAGTTGATCCGCAGTTTGCTTTCGGGCACGGCCTGTCTTATACAAGTTTTGAGTACAGTAATTTAAGCGTACAATCACATGGCAAAACAGCAGCGGTAACACTCACGGTAAAGAATAATGGTAAAGTGGCAGGGGCAGATGTAGCCCAGGTTTACCTAAAGCAGGAAAAATCAATATTGCCAAGGCCCGAAAAAGAATTGAAAGGTTTTCAAAAAGTTTTTCTTCAGCCGGGTGAACAAAAAACAGTTACAATTGAATTAAATGAAGCAGCGTTTCAATACTTTAATGACATTCAAAATGAATGGGTCATGGAGCCGGGCAATTTTGATGTCCTTGTTGGTAGTTCTTCAAGAATGATCAAATTAACAGGAAAAGTAAAAATGTAAAAGTTATGATCAAACAGCTTCCATACAGGATGACTATGCTTTTGCTCTTGCTGAGTATTGGCGGCTTCAGTTGCAGCAAAACTGATTCAGGAACGGATACTACTACAACCCCACCGGTGGTTGTTCCACCAGTGCAAAATACAATATCGGATGTAAACGCCTGGTTAACGACTGCCGATAGAAGTGCTTTACTAAAAAAGGAAACCGCCGTACTTAGTTTTGGTACAACAGCCAACAGCTATCCAACTATCAATATAGATTCCACACAAACATTCCAGGAGCTGGATGGTTTCGGTTACACAGTTACACAGGGAAGCGCTTACGTAATAAATCAAATGACCCCTTTTCAGAGGACAACTTTGCTCAATGAACTTTTTGGAAATCTTGATAACAGCATTGGCCTGAGTTACCTGAGGATTGGTATTGGAGCAACTGACCTAAGCAGTACCGTTTTTTCATACGATGACATGCCCACTGGCCAGACAGATCCGTTACTTGCTAATTTCAGCATTGCCGCCGACAATGGAGTCATCAGCTTATTAAAAGAGATCTTACTTATCAACCCCAGCATCAGGATCATGGCAGTTCCATGGTCGGCACCGGTGTGGATGAAAGACAATGGCAGCACCATCGGAGGTAGCCTTACGCCTGCTTACTATGACGTATATGCGAAATATTTTGTGAAATATATACAGGCCATGCAAGCTGAGGGAATTACGATTCATGCTGTAACGCCACAAAACGAGCCGCTAAATCCCAATAACAATCCGAGCTTATCCATGACTGCGGCGCAGCAAACGAATTTCATCAAGAATAACCTTGGACCTGCTTTTATGACGGCAGGCATTAGCACAAAGATCGTGACCTATGACCACAATTGTGATCGCCCCGACTACCCGATCGCAGTTTTAAATGATGGCGCAGCAAACGCTTTTGTTGATGGATCTGCTTTTCATTTGTACGCTGGTGATATATCTGCGCTAACCGAAGTTCATAATGCTTTTCCCTCAAAGAGCATTTATTTTACAGAGCAATACACTGCTTCTACAGGTAATTTTGGTGCTGATCTGGCATGGCATTTAAAAAATGTAATCATCGGTTCCATGCGCAACTGGAGCAGGATTGCGCTTGAATGGAATTTAGCGAATGATCCGTCGTTTGGCCCACATACCCCCGGCGGCTGTACAACCTGCCTTGGTGCACTTACCATTAATTCCTCCGGAGGAACCAGTCGCAATGTTGGTTATTACATTGTAGCACATGCTTCCAAATTTGTGCCTGCAGGCTCGGTAAGAATTCTAAGCGACAATAGCGGCAGTTTACAAACAGTAGCATTCTTAAGGCCGGATGGGAAAAAAGCGCTGATCGTTTTGAACGAAGGAAGCACCGCACAAAGTTTCAATTTAAAATTTAAAACCAAATGGGTAACAGCATTCATCCCGGGTGGCGCTGTAGCTACCTACACCTGGTAACCATAAAGTATAAGTAAAATGAAATACATTCAGCCGGAGTTTATGCTTATTCTGTTTATTTTATTGTCGGCAATAAATAAAACTACCGTTAGTGAGTACACGAAAACAAAAAATCTGTTTTCTGTTCCTGGCACCGACACTATCATCACATTCAGCAATCATGGTTATGATGCACCTGCCTCGTACCCTGGTTATAAGCTTGTATGGGCCGATGAATTTGATGGCAAATCATTGAATGAATCAAACTGGAGTTTTGAAAATGGCGATGGTTGCCCAAACAATTGCGGTTGGGGAAACCATGAACTTGAATATTATACTTCAAGAAAAGATAACCTGTTTTTCCAGGATAGCAAGATGATCATACTGGCAAAAAAAGAAACGGTGGCGGGCAAGGAATATTCCTCTTCCAAAATCGTTAGCCGTGGCAAGAAAGCATTCAAATTTGGCAAAATTGATTTTCGTGCCAAATTACCAAAGGGCCAGGGCATATGGCCTGCATTCTGGATGATGCCAGATAAAGATATTTATGGCAGTTGGCCAAAAAGTGGTGAGCTGGATATCATGGAAATGATTGGCCGCGAGCCTAACAAAGTTTACGGTACGCTGCATTTTGGCCCCGGGCCCGGCAGCACCCAGGTTGGAGGAAATACCACAGTTGCTTCAGGAATTTTTAATGATGAGTTTCATGTTTTTTCTGTTGAATGGAAAAAAGATGAGATAAATTGGCTGCTTGATGGGAAAATATATTCCAAACATCATCTTTCAGAATTTGGGTCCAACAATTATCCTTTCAATGAAGAATTCTTTTTTATCATCAACCTCGCTGTAGGTGGTGACTGGCCCGGCAACCCCGACAATACTACTTACATGCCTCAATTCCTGGTTGTAGATTATGTAAGAGTGTACCAATAGTTTTTTTTCATATGCGTTTTAAGTTAAAGCACCACAACCCGGATTTCTATCCGGGTTTTTCTAAACCTGATCTTTTAACAAATAGATTTAAGACCTTTACCTAAGAATGAAATTCGTTTACAGCTTAATGTTATTATTCATCTGCAAAAGTTCT
>JBDSBG010000052.1:0-31641 GCA_039921685.1 Ferruginibacter sp. | reverse complement strand
ATTTACAGCTAATTATAAAAAATAAAATCCAAATCAATTCAAATCGTTTGAACTTCTGATGCTCTCAAACCCTTATCCAGCAATATTTTCAAAGAACTAATGCATATCTTAACAAGACGGTCATGATCTTACATCTTAAATCATAAATTAGGAATTATTCTAAGCTTTGCATAGTTCAACATAATTTTCTTCTCTCCATTCATTTCAAAGTTGATCGTTGCGATCGGGTTGTGTGAGGCTCCTTCCAGTTTTTTTACTTCACCGAAACCAAATTTTTGATGTTCAACTTTATTGCCTTCTCTCAATTCATTCATATCACTGGCAACAAAATTTTCTGATGGCACGTGTTCCTTTGTTTGCGGCCTTGCGGGTGCTGTGGCGTAAAGAGGTTTTTTAACCTCTTCTTTTTTTGTAAAATTATTGAAGCCCCTGTTCATCCTTTCAAACGCTGTGCCCTGGTTCCAGCCACCCGTACTGGCATTATTTCTTGCTGCAACACCAGCATAACTCCTATCAATATGCGCTTCAGGAATTTCATCAATAAAACGGCTCGGTTCATTCTGCTGCAATTGTCCGAAGCGGTAACGGGCATTCGCATAACTCAGGTATAAATTTGTTTTTGCCCTTGTAACAGCAACATAAAACAACCTTCTTTCTTCTTCCAGTTCTTCCCTTGTATTGATGCTCATCGCATTGGGGAAAAGAGTTTCCTCCAGGCCTCCCACAAACACAACAGGAAACTCAAGGCCTTTTGCCGCATGTATCGTCATCAGTTTTACAACATCAGTATTCTCTTTATTATCATCAGCGTCGGTTAACAGCACGATCTGTTGCAAATAACCTCCAAGTGTTTTATCACCTACTTCACCATCTTCAAGATTTGATGGCGTTTCTGTAAATTCCTTAATAGAGTTCAATAATTCCTGTACGTTCTCGTAGCGTGCAAGCCCTTCCGTTGTTTTATCATTAAATAATTCTTTTACGATGTTTGTACTCTTGCCTACAATGATCGCAAGATCGTAAGCGTTCTTTTTTTCCAGTTCACTTTGAAACATTTTTATTGTAGTCACGAAACTGTCCAAGGCCTCCAGTGTTCCACTCCTGAATCCATATAACGCAGCATTGGAAATAATGTCCCATACACTCATATTATTTTCATTGGCAAAAAGGATTGCTTTATCCATGGTTGTTTTGCCGATACCCCTTGCAGGAAAATTAATAATGCGTTTTAATGCTTCTTCATCTTTTGGATTAACAACCAGCCGGAGGTAGGCAATAAAATCTTTAATCTCTTTGCGTTGGTAAAAGCTCATACCGCCATAAATGCGATAAGCAATACCCATTCGGCGCAATGATTCTTCAAAACTGCGGCTCTGGGCATTGGTTCTGTAAAGAATAGAAAAATCTTTATTAAAAAAATGATTGCGCAATTTTAATTCCTGGATAGTGTCTGCCACCATTTTTCCCTCATCATTGTCCGTCATGGTACGAACGAGTTTAATCTTCTCTCCTTCGCCCTTATCGGTGAAAAGCGTTTTTTGTATCTGGCCCTTATTATTACTTATGATCTCGTTGGCAACATCAAGTATATTTTTTGTACTGCGATAATTCTGTTCCAGTTTTACAACTGTTACATCATCATAATCTTTTTCAAACTGTAAAATATTCTCGATCGTTGCACCACGGAAACTGTAAATACTTTGCGCATCGTCACCAACTACACATACATTCTCATGCATAGCTCCCAATAACTTTATGATCTCGTATTGAGCAGGGTTTGTATCCTGGTACTCATCGATCATGATGTATTTGAATTTTCGCTGGTACTTACTCAATATCTCCGGAAAATTTTTAAGCAGGATGTACATCTTAAACAACAGGTCATCAAAATCCATGGCGCCGTTTTTAAAACAGCGTTTTGTATAGGCATCATACAGCTGCGCCAGCATCGGGCGGTTTGATCTTGCGTCCTCCTGTTGCAGCATATAGTCATTCGCATATTCTGCGGGGCCTATCAAGCTATTTTTTGCTGATGAAATGCGGTTGTACACGCCAGCCGGCTTGTATTGTTTATCATCGAGATCCATTTCATTGATCACCGCTTTTAAAACACTCTTTGCATCTTCAGTATCATAAATTGTAAAGTTATTAGGGAAACCAAGCCTGGGTGCTTCGGTTCTTAATATCCTGGCAAATACGCTATGAAAAGTTCCAATGTACAAGTTCCTCGCTTCACTGTTGCCGAGGGTGCGTTCCACCCTTTCTTTCATTTCTGCTGCAGCCTTATTGGTAAATGTGAGGGCAAGTATATTAAAGGCATCAATGCTATGTACTGCCATTAAATGCGTAATTCTTGTTGTAAGCACTTTGGTTTTTCCACTCCCGGCACCCGCAATGATCATGATCGGTCCATCTTTGTGAAGCACAGCCTGTCGTTGCGGTTCGTTCAACTCATCTAAATATTTTGACATTTTGTAAAGGTACGAATGATGCGAATGGGGTTGGAAAACTGTGGGGAAATATTTATTAAGCGGGAAATAAGTGTAAACAGTTTCAATGCAAAAAATGAATGAAAGCACCAATAAAAGTACATATGTGAGTGATTAAAAGTAAAAATTTGATCATAAGGATGATGATATCCTGTTTACTGTGTTTATGAAAACGATCATAATGAAACTTATGTGTTTTATCATCATGATCCGGCTGCTGGCCCATCACATGATAAATATGATTCCAGTTGATGGCCCAGTCGAGCGGTGCATCAGTACTGCGGCTTTGATCTGATGGAGCCTTGGAATTCGCATGGGTTTCAAAAGCCAGGATATGAGTTTGATGAGAAGCGCCGTTAGCATTGAATTGTAATAACAGGAGGCCTAAGGCAAGAAAGGGGATGAGGGTTTTTGTGTTCATGACGTTGATTTTTATAACACAAATATTGCCCTGGAGAGAGCCTCGAAACAAGGTAGGAAATGCGTAAAGTGAAACTCCCGTATTGATACCTGCCAGATGCGATTTATTACAGGTGAAATTGCGCAACCAAAAGAATGCGTACAAATACGTAATAAAAAATGTTAAAAAATTATGATATATGACAAAACAGGCCTATTTTAGAATGCTATCCTTCCTGGGCATCGTTCAGTCAACCTAAATCAATTTTATGAATCGTCAAACCCAGACAATAGTGGCTTTTGCTCTTGGAGCAGTTATTACGATTGGAGCAGTTTTGTTATTTATGCCCTCGAAAACGCCGTTTTACAGTGCTGCAAGAATAGATGGAAATACATTAAAAAGCCTGTACAATGCTAATTTTTCCCGGCTCGTTTTGGATTTTAAATATAACTCCACAACCAATGGATTCGACCTTTTTCCTTCTGCCACCGGGGCGTCCGGACCAGTTGCTGTTGACACAAGATTGATGTCGGTTTCAACAAGCGGGAAATCCATTGCGGGCGACAGGACACTTGTTCCATTTATTCTGGAACACAACCGAATTAGTGGTTTATTGCAATTACAAACCCTGGTTGGTATTGTAAATGCAAATCCTGGATGTTATTTTATGTTGAACCCGGATGATTATGTAACGGTGGACCCGGCTGACCGTACGCATATTTGTTATAAGATCGTAGCTTATACCAGTGCAGGCAGGCTGATTGATGTGAGTGCGATCAACAGGCTTGCTTTTCAATTAAATCCGAGCCCGCCGGGAAGGATGTATTAAAATTCTCAACCTCGTTAACTTTTATTTCTACCCAAAAAAAATAAAAATCATGACTAATTACTTCCAAAAAATGAAAGCTTTTTTACCTGTTTTATTTATTATAGTTGTCAGTTCATGCAACCAGGATGATAAAGACACAAAGCCGGCAAATGCAGATAGTACAGAAGCAAAAATGGACAATACTGGTCAACTCTCGCCAACAGATACTGCCAAAAAAAATGGAGATACTGCGCAAACGAAAGGCGGCTTTATCGATTTAAAAGCGCCATGTGCAGAATTAATTGAGCTGTTTAATAAAGGGAAATTTGTAAAATTTAGATTCATTCGGTACCAGCGTGATGAAAATGATGATGTAAGGCTTTTCTGTTATGCTCTAATGGCAGATGTAAGAGATGACAGCGATGATACAAAATTTAGGTTTGGGAACCCTGTCTTTATATCAAAAGACGGGAGGGGTGAAGACCCAACCACTTTAGAAGGTGCTATAATTACAAACCCGGCCTTAGCATTGTCCCGGGAAGAAGTGGAAACAATTTTCTTAAAAACAGATCCCACATCCTGCATAAATTTAGATTTTGTTCATCAAAAGTTTAGAGATTCGACTGGCGAATATGATAGTTATCAAGTTTTTAAAGTGGGAACCGATACCAAAATTCATTTAAACCCATCCCCTCCAAGTAAGAAGCAAGAAAAATTTGTGAATAAAAAATAATTCCAAATAACTAAGGTGGAACTAATTTATACAATCCTGGATTGGTCAGAGGTATGGGCGCTGCTCATACCTCTGGTTGTTTTATTGAAATTCAAAAAACAACCTGGCTATTTGAAACCAATCATCATTTATCTATGGGTTGCCTTATTTATTGATTTGGCTATTGATATTGGATTCAAGTATAAACACCTCAATCCGTATTTAATCTATCCCAATAATTATCTTTATAATATTCATTCTATATTGAGATTCATTTTATTTAGTAATTTTTTTATTGCATTAAAACAACCTTCGCTTGTTACCCTTAAAAAAGTTATCCCGCTAATAATTTTATTTTTAGCTATACTAAATTTTATTTTTTTTGAGCCGTTTTTCAGCAGTGTCAGTTTTAGCAGCAGGCTGCTTGCGACGGAGGCTGGCGTCTTACTGTTTTATTGTTTGCAGTATTATTTATTTAAATTACAGGAAGAGCATGTTTTTCAAAAAACAGCAGATTATTGGATGGTGACGGCCTTGAGTATTTATGTAGTATTCAATTTTCCATTCTTTTTATTGTATAGTTCGCTGGAGGTAAAATTCCAGGTATTTTGGTGGAATATTCATAACGTTTCCTTCATCATCTTCTGTATCTTCATAGCCAAAGCATTTTATGTTTCTCGCAATAGATATTAGTCTTGTCGTTATTGGAATAATAGTAATGTTATTATTATTTGCAAGCTTAATGTATTCATTCACGATAACCCAGAATAAGAAACTGAAATACCAGCGTGAAATGCAACAGCTGCGTGAAAGTCAGCAAAATCAATTAATAGAGGCAGCCATTCGCAGCGAAGAATCAGTAAGGCATAGTATCTCCGAAGCATTGCATGACGAAGTTGGCGCCATTCTTTCTTCATCCAAATTACATTTACAGGGAATAAAAAATGAAAGCCTGGATGCGTATGACAAAGAGCTACATGAAAAAGGAAAATTTCTTTTGGACGAAGGAATCCAAAAAGTGCGCAGCATTTCCCATAACCTGCATTCGAATATTCTAAAAGAATTGGGCCTCAACGAAGCCATTAACCATTTTATGAATAAGATCTGCCAGGGAACGATCTTAAAAGCAACAACATCACTTGATGAAAATTATGCCGGGAAAAATTCTGAAAGTGACATGAGCCTTTACCGCATGGTGCAGGAACTCGTAAATAATATCATGAAGCATGCCCATGCAAAAGAAATAAATATCAGCTCCTCGTTTATAAATGAACAACTCGTGCTTACTATAAAGCACGACGGCAAGGGGCTTTCGCAGGAACAATTTGAAGCATTCAGGTATAATAAGGAAGGACTTGGATTAAAAAATATTCAGAACCGGGTAATACTATTAAAAGGAAGCATCGAATTTTTTACTGCTGAAAACAACAGTTCGATCAGCATTTACGTCCCAGCTAAAACTGCTGCAATATGAAAAAAATAAAAATTGCAATCGCCGATGATTACAAGATATTTCGAGATGGCATCAAGGTAGGCCTGGCGGCAGATAAAAATCTTGAAGTAGTGCTTGAAGCAGATAATGGAGAAGACCTGATCAACGGTCTTGAAAAAGCAGCTCCCGATGTGATCATCATGGATCTGAAAATGCCCATCATGGACGGAATGGAAGCAACCAAAGAAGTGCGAAAAAGGTTTGATGCTATTAAAGTATTGGTAGTAACTATGTATGATGATGATAAATTCATCATTCACCTGATGGAAATGGGAGCAAACGGCTATTTATTAAAGAACGCAGAAGCAGAAGAGATCCGCAAATCGATCTATGCTGTTTATGAAAATGGTTATTATTTTAATGACCTCGTAAATAAAGCGCTTTTAAAAAAACTTGTCTTAAAAAGAAATTTCAAACCTTCATTCAACCAGGATGTAAAGTTCACTGAACGTGAGCTTGAAGTTTTAAAACTGATCTGTGAAGAAAAAACAGCTGCAGAGATTGGAAAAGAAATATTTCTTAGCCCACGTTCTGTAGAAGGCATCAGGCAAAAACTAATTGAAAAAGTAGGCGTGAGAAATACCGCAGGGCTTGTGATGTTTGCATTGAAAAATGGCATTGTAGAATAATCACCTGCCGATAAAAAACTCCTCCAACCGCTGTCGGGGTTTGCAACCGCCGACAAGGTTATACATTCCCTTTACAAACCAGTGCTTGCCGTTCATTGGTTCTTTACCTAAAAGAACAATAAGTTTCAATCTCTTTGCGACATGAAAAATTCATATTGGAAAACCGCTGTCGGGGTTTGCAACCGCCGACAGGGTTACACATTCATTTTCATATTTTTTATTTCAACATTTACAACAACCAACATGGAAGCTCAAAAAACAGCAACAATTGCAGGTGAATATTATTTACGCGGTGTAATGGAAACCGCTTCTGGATTTAATTTACACAATGATAACACGTTCGAATTCTTTTACTCCTATGGTGCACTTGACCGCAGCGGTGCAGGAACCTGGCAGCTAAAGGATGACAAGCTGGTATTAAACAGCCCAAACCCGCAGGGCCAGGCTTTTGTATTGATGGCCAATAAGGTTGCCGATAATAACAGGATCAATATTAAGATCATCGAACAAAACTCATTTTTCCTTTCACACGTCTATGTCATTGTGCGATCGGGAAAGCAACAACTGGAAGGATTAACCGATCGGGATGGTATGATCAGCTTTCCTAAACAGCCCGTTGACAGCATAGTATTGCTGTTTGAATTTGCTCCTGAAAAATCTGCTGTATTTGCGTTCACCAACAAAGATGAAAATTATTTTGAGTTTAGGTTCGACCCTTCAGTATTGGATGTTGTTTTCAAAAACCTTACACTAAAGCTTGAAAATAACTGCTTGTCAGGCCAGCATCCTCTATTAAAACCAGGCGTCTACCAGTTTGAAAAAAGCCAGGCTGCGTTTTAATAAATATTAGTATCTGCTACCTGTTACAGGTAACCGAAGTTAATATCCTGCTGTACCTGTATTGATTTGCTTAACAATAGAAATAAGCTTTTTTAATAATGCTGAAAACCAGGGTATGATTGCTTTGACTAAAAAGCAGGTAGGTTATATCAAGCTAATTTTTATGATTAATTTTCGCTAAATTCGGGCCGCAAAATGATTCTGTTATGGTAAAAGGCAAGTGGCTATTCTTTTTGGGACTGACAATAGTCATAGGAATTTGTGCATGTAGTAAAGATTCCGGTTATAACACAGGAGGTGGAGAACTTCCAACGCATTATATTAATTTCCAGGACAGCGCTTTTACACCACAAACAGTTAGTGAAGCCAACGGAGCGAATTTTACTTTTTTAAATAGTTCAAGCCAGGCAATCACGATTGTGGGTGATGATACTACGATTTTAAAATCGGTAATCATAGGCCCCAGTAAATCTTATTTTTTCAAACCAGATACTATTCCTGTTGTTCCTGCCCAAATTTTTATTCCCTACCATTGTGTTGAACATCCTTCCGCCAGGGGCACGATCATTTTGAATCCTTAAAATGCAGCACGTTGAGTTTTTCGATATTGAACATTTTGAAAAAAATTATTACCGGGTAAAGCCACCTGCCTCGCTATTACATCTTATAGATTTTTTTTGGGAAACTAAATTTGAGGATTTATGGAAACTATACCCCAATGGTTTTTCTGATGCCTTGTTTCCAAATATTGGCTACACATATTTAATCAATCTCGGCACGCCTTTTATCATGCAGGTAGATGATAAGAAAACGAAAATGAAAACAGATGGATTTCTGCCGAGGCACCTTTCCATCGAATGCCATCACCAACCAGGAAATATAATTTTTGGAATAAAATTTAAGATCTCTCCAATCATCTTTGAGAAGAAAATAAATTTTTCTGAATACAAAGCTTCGATCTACCCACTGAGTTATTTGCTGGATAAAAAGATCATAGAAAATATAAAGCAAGCTCCTGGTTTCAACCAAAGAGTTGAATTACTGAACGAATATTTTGAATCCATCATTAAAAGGTCGGGAGATATCGCACAACCAATAAAAATTGTTTCAGATATATTGCAGAACTGCAATGAGGAGAACAATTTCACCATTTCTATACAGGCATTGGCAAAAAAATATCAAATTTCTTCGCGTACACTTCAGCGGTATTTCGAAATAACTACCAGCCTCAGCAGTAAAAAAACATTGCAGATATTAAGGGTAAGAAAGGCTGTGGAGCACCTGGCAAAGGATCCTGGAAATTTTGATTATAAGATCTATGGCTATTATGATTACAGTCATTTCTACAAACACCTGAAGCAATTCTTTCAAAAGGACACATTAATGCTTTTGAAACCACATCTTAGTTTGTTGAGTAAACTACACACGACATGAGTTGCGAATTGAAGCTGCCAACCTCGTATAAAAGCTTCAAATCTACTTATTCAAATCAAACATGTTTCTTTAACCAGCCCACGGTTTCTTCAGCAATTTTGTAATTAAAATTTCCTTTATTGTATTGCTGGGTATTGAAGTTATCACGGGCCTCCTCCCATGTAGCACTTTTCATCATAAAGTGATCAAGCTGCGGGATTGCGATAATTGTCGCGTTGCCCGGATGTGCTCCATTCACGCATTGTTGCATGAGCAATGGTTCGGCTTTACTGCATTGCTCATAATCCGTTTCGCCATGCACAATCAATACGGGGCAATTCAAAGCCTGCCAGCTTTTGGCAAGATTCAAAGAATCTAACTGTTGCCAATAACGCCAATACCTGCCCCACATATCATTGCTTCCTTCCTTGTAGGTGAGTTCACTTGCCACAAGGTCCTTATATTCCGGGTTTTGATATAACTGTGCAGGCGACTTTTTCAGCACAAAAAATTCATAATAGATCTTTTGAATTTTCCTGATAAATGTTTCTGTTTGAAGATAGCTTTGATTTTCAAGTAATGGCTTTTGAATGCGATGCATTTCCAGCAGAAACTCACTCCATGGCCTAAACGTAGCCCCGAAAACCATCACAGCTTTTGGATTGTGCCGCTTCGCCACTTCAGGTGCAATTACGCCACCCATAGAATGTCCCCAAACCACAAGTTTGGTTTTATCAACATAAGGTAATCGCTCCATGTATTTGTAGCCTTCATCAAAACTTTCTATGTCGGTTACCAGGTCGACCTCTCCGCAAGGCGCACAATGATAACTATCCCCCAGGCCCGATTTTTCTATTGTCACAACTACATACCCTGCTTTCACCCATTCATTGGCAATTTTTCCATTATAGCTTGCAGAATAATTTTCGATACTTCCACAGCCATAACCAGGAATGAGCAGGATAGCAGGAAGATTTGTTTTCCCTTTGGGCTTTCTGGTAATTGTTCTTAAATATCCATTCCTGAATTTCACCCAATCATATTGTATGTCGGCAATATCTGATTGTTCATATGGGCGCATTATGGCAATACCCTTCACTGTCATGCTTTTTTTATTGCGAATGAATTTTACTTCAACATGATCACCCGTCCTAATCTCCGAAGCGGCTTTCCCATACACAGGCATTGAAGTAAGTTTGGTTCCATTCAGTTCGGTAAGTGTATCTGCTTTTTGCAATTTTAAATTTGCAAAAGTTCCATTGGAAATCAAACTATCAACAACAATTCCACTTACTACTGGTTTTCCAATCAACCCCATGATTGCTTTTCGGGGTGGCTCCTGTGCAACAGCATTAAAAGATGCATACAGTAAGATGATGAAAATTCGTTTCATAATATTCATTTAGCTTGCGTAACTCAAATCATTGAATTCAAAATTCAAAATTCAAAATTCAAACCTAAACCCCTAAACTCCTAAACTTTACTGCGCTCTTTGTCGCTCCTCTTCCGATCCTGTTGTTCTACGCCTGGCTGCCTGCACTTTATTATTTCCAAACCTGTAGGTAAAAGTAAAATTGGCTACCCTTGTTTCACGTTGCGCATGCCATCTTTCAAGATAATTATCATAAGTAATAACAGCTTTTGGTAAGTTGGTCCAGAAAATATCACTCATATTGAATCGGAGTGTTCCCTTCGTTTTTAAAATTGCTTTTTGAACACCGGCAGAAACTGCCCACTGCGGATCTGCAACCATAAAACCATCTTGCCCGCCGCTATTAAAACTGCCGTTCAATTCTGCGGACCAGCCCTTCTTAAAACTGAAGCTATTGTTGGTCCTGATATCTGCAGCAGGTTTACCCCTGTTCAACTTTGTACCACTGAAGCTCCCATTGAATTTTTGATAATAGATATTTGCATTGTTGATCATGTTCCACCATTTGAAGATACTGATGGGTGCAGAAACACTTATACCAAAATAATCAGAAGATGCAAGGTTGATCGGCACCTGTACTGTTACGTTTGCTGCTGACGGAATATTCGGAAATACTTCATTGAACCTTGCCAGCGTGATGTTTTGGTTATTCTTCGTGTGGCTGTAATTCAAAGCAAAATTTAAGTTCTTTAGGGTATAACTTAGTTCATACGACCATGTTAACTGGGGCAACAATCCCGGCCTTCCGGTTGCATAAGTAGTTGGATCAATTAAAAATAAAAATGGATTAAGTTCTGAATAACCAGGCCTGTCAATGCGCCTGCTCACCGATACCCCGATTGTGCGGTCTTCTTTCACATGGTAGTTAAAAAAAGCACTCGGAAAAATTTGAAAATAACTTGAGTCAAATTTTTTATCGCCAATCTTTTGATCTGTTTTGATATTTGTTTGCTCGCCTCTTAATCCCAACTGGAAGTCAAATTTTTTAAGTTCTTTACTGTAGTTGATATAAGCCGCATTGTTGTTCTCATGATAAATAAAATGATTGGTTTTATTTACATCATTTTGAGAAACCCCGGTACTTACATCAAAGAATTTTGCATCGTTATCAGAGGAAACAAAACTTGTTTTAAATCCTGTTTCCAGTTTGGCTCCTTTTTTCCATGGAGCTACGAAATCCAACTTCACGGTTTTAAAATCCAGTTCACCATTCTGATCACCGTCCAAAATATAATCGGGCTGCTGGCTGCTACCGTCTAATTTATAGTACCGGCTTGCATTTCTTGTTAAAGATGCTGAATTGTAATTTCCATAGTCAAGATCTGCTGTCAGTTCCTTTCCCGTGCTATCAAACACATGTTTGAAATTAATATTGGCAACCATATTGTTTCCATGATCATTGTTAGTTGCCAGGGATTGGAAAGTGCTGGCAATTTGTTTTTGAGGATCGAGGACTGTAGAATTATTATCATTCTTTCGTGTATAGTGATTAAAATTCCCGTTCACGATAAAGCCGATGATCGTTTTTTTTGTAGGAAAAAAATCCATTCCCAATCTTGCCGTGTGGCTGCTGATTGGAGAGCGGGAAAAATTATCCTTTAAGTCACCGCCCTGGTAAACTCCATCGTCATAAAAGCTCCTGTCGATATATAAATGATTTAAGCCAACGCGATAAGCATAGTTATAGTTGCCAAATACATTCAGTTTTTTATTCCTGTAATTAAAGGTTGTTCCCGTATTTGTTTTTGGATAAACGCCTTGCCCATAACCGGTATTGAAAGTGCCGTTAAGGCCTAGCCGCTGATCCTTTTTCATGTGGATATCGATGATGCCTGAATTGCCAGCCGCATCATATTTTGCAGAAGGATTTGTAATGATATCAATTCGGTCAATTGCTGCAGAAGGCAATCCACGAAGGTAATTCGCAAGATCAGCGCCTGTCATTGCGGATGGCTTCCCGTCAACCATGATGATCACACCCTGTTTGCCACGCAAACTAATAACATCATTCTGATCAATATTCACTCCCGGCGACCGCTCCAGTACATCCATCGCAGAACTTCCGGCGCTAATAATGCTGCTCTCTACATTTACTACAATGCGGTCTGATAATTTTTGAATAAATGGTTTCTTTGATACAACAACAACTTCTTTCAGGTTTGAATTGCGTGGTACTAAAATAAGATCATCTAATTTTACCGTCGGCTGCAGCTCAGAAATGTTTATTGTTGCCGAATGATTTTCTGCATAGCCGGCCGAGGAGATGCGCACAATATAATTACCGGCAGGTAGATGATCAAACTCCACAACCGCATCATGATCAGACAAAGCTGTTTTGTAAACAGCACTGTCTTTCGCTTTCAATAAAAGCGCTGATGCATTTTCGATCTTTTGCTTTTCATGATTTAAAACTGAGAATGTTATTCTACCGGAACTAAACTCCTGGGCCCACGCGGTTTTACAGAAAAAAATAAGCAGGCTGATTGATACGAATTTTCTCATGGCTTATACTTTCCTCAAATCTCTATAAATAACGAGGAGTTTGGTATCAATTCTATATCAATAGCCGATGTTATCCCATGAGCGGCGTATTTAACTAAAGCACTTGTCGCAATTTTACAAATGCTTCGCCGTGCTCACCCTATTGGGGTGATAAAAGAAGGGCAGGGTAAAACACCTGCCCACAATTAATCAAAGCCCGTAGAAAAAACTGCTATTTGAACGGATCTGCAAACCGTTCCTCCGTTAGTGTCTTCGTATCCGTTAGTGTTTGCATAAATGCAATTAAATTTTGTACATCCTGTGGTGCTACGCCATGAAACTGGATGTTTGAACCGAGCACAGCCTGTAAAGTTGGCACAGTACCGTTGTGAAAGTAAGGCGCACTTGCTGCAACATTTCTTAAACTACCCATTTTAAAATGACCCGTATTATTGATACCGGCGTCGGCAGGATCTATCAAACCGAATGCCTGCACCGGTGCAGAAGTAATAAATAACGGAGGTTTGTGGCAACCTGCGCAGGTTAATGTTGGTTGCCCGGGAGGTGCAGCATTTAAAAATAATTGTTCACCTGCTTGTTCCGCCGGGGTGAAAGCTGCCAGCCCTTGTTTCACATCATCATACTTAGATTGATAGGGTATAATTGAACGAACAAACTGCGCCATCGCTTTTGCGATCTTCACACTATCAATATCAGTTGTGCCGAATGCATTTTGAAAAAGGGCGGGATAATAATCCAATGCTTTTACTTTGTCTACGAGTGCCGGAAAGGATTCGCCCATTTCTACATGATTCTGGATTGGTTGAACTACCTGCGCTTCTAAAGTAGCTGATCTTTCATCCCAGAACATTTTGCCTGACTCATAAAAAGCAACATTCAACAGATCCATGGAACTGCGGGTGGTTAAACCTCCTTCGAAACCTGTGCTGAATTGCACAAGGTCGGTAAAAGAACTTTCTGCTTTATGGCAGGAGGCACAGCTAATTGTGTTGTTCTTTGATAAATGCTTATCATAAAATAATACCCTGCCTAAGGTTGCACCATCATTGGTTAACTGGTTATCGGCTGGCGCATTGTCTTGTAAGGCCATGGCACTGGTTAAAAAAGCCGGATAGTTAATATTATAATTCAGGGTTGTGGAAGGAAGGGTGGGCTTTGGATCTTCCGGAATTACAGTGCCGGTGCTATTATGATCTTTCGAACAGAATTCAAAACACAAAACAAGGCTGGCTAAAATTCCAATTACAAGAAATTTTCTCAAATGCATATAGATTCGGTTTAAGGTATTCAATTGGACGCAGCTTTAATAAAAATCCTTCGCAGTAGTTACAATTAAAAAATATAACTGCGTTTATACTTTACATTTACGAGGATTATTGCATAAAAAAACTATTTTTTTTAACGAAAGGTCCACAATAAAGTACTGATTCTTACGCTTATATAGCAATCCAATACATCCTAATGTATTGAATATGAAAAACCGCTAAATGCTGAGAAAAACTACTAACCCTGTATGTAACTTTTACGTTTCAGCCGGGAAATTTCCTCAAAATCTTACGGACATTTTCGAAATAACTACATCAAAGTTTTAAGCTGCTTACAAAAAACAGGATCTACTACAAGATTTTTTGTTAGGTACTACAGGACAACGAAGAGCCCCGGTATTGGACGGGGCTTCTTCTATTACATTAATTATTTTAGGTTGTAGCTTGAAAATTAAATTTAGGCTTTCTTTTATTAGAAAGCGTGAAATAAATATTCAATACCCGACTTACAATATTCAATGTTCACCTGCAAAGAATGCGGGAAGGAAATTTTAAGTGAGACATGGACCATTGTGCGTTGTAGCTTGAAAAGAAAGTTGAGGGTTTCTGTTATTGGAAAGTTGAAAGAAATATTCAATATACAACGTACAATATCCAATCTTCACCGGCAAAGAATGCGGGGAAGGTAATTTTATGGAAGGTAACTGCTTTTTCTAAACATGGATTATTGTACATCGTAGCTTGAAAATAAATTTGAGGATTTCTTTATTGGAAATTTTGAAAGAGATATTCAATATGAAACGGACAATATTCAAGATCAAGGTTTAATTCATCACAACCACCGCGGCAGCAAATTGAGTGATGATACCAACTACCAAACCCATATAAATATCTTTTTGATCATGGCTCCGGGTTAGTAGCCTTGATGTGCAGACAAAGCCAGTTATCAATAAGGCAAAGCACAAGGGCCAGGTCATCAGCATCGTATTTGTTCTGAAGATCACCAAAAAAAATCCAAGCCAGCCTCCCATACCGATTGCATGCATACTTATTTTGAAATAAATATTTGCAATCAATGCAACAGATGAGGCAAGAAAAATCCCCAGGATATACGCAGTAAGCAATAATGGATATTGTGGTTGGTTTTTAAATACCAGGTATGCCCAGAAAAAAAAGATCCCTGAAAGTATATAAGGAATGATCCTGTCCCTTTGTGTACGAAGAAAGATTGAGTCAATAAACCCAACCGCCCTGGTAAGTAAAACGCTTAACAAAGGAAAAGCAACAATATTTAGCCCGATAATAAACATCACTTTTCTTTTCTCTGCTGCGGAAAATCCGGAAAATGCGGCCGGATGAACATACAATAAAAAGGCAGTGATATACAATGGTACAAAGACCGGGTGGAATATGTAAGAAAAAAAACCTGCAAAAATTCTTGCTCCTGTTCCCGGAGAACCTGGAATTGATTGTTGTTTGGATTCTGAATTAGCTGTAAAAACAGTATTCATGCTTGAATTATATTTAAAGCTAATTATAAAATCTTCCTGAGCCTTGCAACCGGTATGTTCAGTTGTTCCCTGTATTTTGCCACTGTTCTTCTAGCAATGTTGTATCCTTTTTCCTGCAGCATCTCGGTAAGTTTTTCATCGCTATAAGGATGTTTTTTACTCTCCTCGCCTATCAGGTCAGTCAGTATCTTTTTAACTTCACGGGTACTTACTTCTTCGCCGCTGTCGGTTTGTAAACTTTCGCTAAAGAAAAACTTAAGCCTGTAACTTCCAAATTCTGTTTGAACGAATTTGCTGTTTGCAACGCGGCTCACGGTAGATATATCAAGATTGGTGCGTTCAGCAATGTCTTTTAATATCATTGGCTTAAGGTCCGTTTCATCACCGGTAAGAAAAAACTCATGCTGGTAATTCATGATCGCTTCCATGGTATTAAGCAGTGTATTTTGCCTTTGCTTTATAGCATCGATAAACCATTTAGCAGAATCGATCTTTTGCTTAATAAACAACACGGCTTCTTTTTGCTGTTTATCTTTTTTCGTTCCCCTGTCATAATCTTTCAGCATATCGCGGTAACCTTCACTAATACGAAGATCGGGTGCATTCTTACTGTTTAATGTAAGCTCCAGTTTACCATTATTGTTGTTAATGAAAAAATCCGGAATAACATAATTCTCGCCTTTGTTGCTGTCTCCAATTGTTCCACCTGGCTTTGGATTCAGTTTAACAATTTGGGCTATAATATCCCTGAGTTGCTGGTCATCGAGATCGAGGCCCTTCTGAATTTTTTCGTAGTGTTTTTTAGTAAACTCATCAAAATACTTATCAAGTACTTTGATCGCAAGCTCAATGTTTTTACCCTGGTCCAGTTTCCTGCCAAGCTGAAGCAGTAAACACTCCTGTAAACTTCTTGCACAAACACCAGGAGGATCAAATTGCTGTATTTGAGCAATGATGCCATTTATTTCTTCTTCATCCGTATCAACATTTTGCCTGAAAGCAAGGTCGTCAATAATGGCAGAAATTTCCCTGCGCAAATAACCATCGTCATCCAGGCTGCCCACCAGTTGCTCTGCAATTTTTTGTTCCTTTTCATTTAACTTAAGCATGCCAAGTTGCTGAAGCATGAGTTCGTTAAAGCTTGTTTCTACTTTATGAGGAATTACCCGGTTATCATCCGCTTCAGGGTAATTGTCATCACGTAACTTATAATCACCAACATCATCGTCTCCTTCATGCACATACTCGCTGATATCTATATTATCATATTCTTCCGTGCTGCCATCTTTTTCAAATTCATCCTCATTTGAATCGGCAAACTCATCTTTATTTTCGAATTCATCTTCGTGGCCTTCATCACTTTGCTCCAGCGCAGGATTTTCTTCCATTTCTTCTTTTATGCGCTCATCCAGTATAGCAGTAGGGACCTGCAGCAATTTCATCAACTGAATTTGCTGTGGTGACAATTTTTGTAAGAGTTTTTGCTGCAAACTTTGATGTAATGCCATGCTGTTGGTCGTTAATTTTTTATCAGAGTATTCTTAAAATATTGCAGAACTTAAGTTCGGTAAAAAATGTAAATTTACAATAAAGGTTCACTTTTTTATGATAGTAAAACGGAAATTTTTATTTTTTTGCATGATTTTTGTTGCAAACGCAGCTTTTTGTCAATTTTCACCGAAAAAAAAGGGTAAGCTGTTCATGTATAACGAGGATGCCTCAGCTAATGTTCCTTTTTTTTCAAATAATAATTTTATTAAGGAGGTCATCCCTGCAAATTTTTCGATTTCTCAATTAGGGTTTTTTTGTAAAAAGGAGTGGAAATTTGAATCGTCAACAAAAATCCCTTTTAGATTCAGGCTGGGAGATGTACAGTCTTGCGATAGGCTTGAAGGAAAAAAGGGTGCTGTTCTTCCCCCGCGTTGATCCGTTGTGCATGTTGGTATGCCCATTAGGCACTGGTTTAACGGACCAACTTATCATTATAAAAACTTTATCACCTGATGGCTTTTGGAAGCGGCGCAGGTTCTTTGAAGTAGTTGACCCGGATACTATCGGCCCATCCGTTCAGGTTTTTTTCAAGAGATTTACTGCTATAAAATACCATGCCCTGTAAATTGGGCGTATTCCTTATTTTTTCTATTTGCCGGGGCAGTTGGGTTTTATCTTTCCATGCTGTGTTGCTATTAGCCCGGTAACAACCGAGGCCGATATAACAATTTTTCCCATAAGTATGTTTGCTCCACCAATCCACCAACACTTCATAAGGCGCTGCAGGATGGCTGAATTCCCAATATATTTGAGGTACCACGTAATCTATCCAGCCCTTTTTTAACCATAATAAAATATCCGCGTATAATACATCATAATTTGTAGGGCCTGCTTTGGTGTTACTTCCTTCAGGGTCTTTATCTGAATTTCGCCAAACACCAAAAGGGCTTATTCCAAACTGGCAATCTTTATTCTCCTTTTTAATCGTTTTTGAAAGCGCTTCGATGATAGAATCAGTATTGCTTCTGCGCCAATCATCCTTACTTAAGCCATTGCCATATTTTAAAAAACTTGCCTGGTCGGGAAATTGTTTTCCACCAATCGGGTAAGGATAAAAGTAATCATCAAAATGAATGGCATCAACTGCATACCTGTTCACAACATCTTTTACAACAGCAGTTACATATGCCTGCACTTCTTTATTGCCGGGATCAAAATATCGTTTATCCCCATAAGTTATAAACCACTCCGGATGAATATTGGTGATATGAGTTGCTGTAATGGAAGAGCTTCGAATATTGAACACGGCCCTGTATGGATTCATCCAGGCATGAAATTCCATTCCTCGTTTATGGGCTTCCGTTACCATGAATTCTAATGGATCATAGTAAGGAACAGGAGGCTGCCCCTGCACACCAGTAAGCCACTGGCTCCAGGGCTCAAAAGGAGAAGGGTAAAAGGCATCAGTGGCAGGCCTGATCTGCACAACAAGTGCATTGATCCCGTTTCGCCTGTGCATGTCCAATAATTTTATGAAGGATGATCGTTGTTCGTCACTGTTAATGGTTGGGTGTTCGGGCCAGTCAATATTATCAACGGTAGCGATCCAAACTGCCCTGAATTCCGGTTTTGTTACAGTTTGTGCAAAGGCGTTGCCAGGAGAAAATGTATTCAATAGGAACAATGCCATCCAAAAAGACCAGCTATTATTAATCATTCGAAATGCGGATTTTATCAAGTAAGCTATTGAGGGTTTTCACTTCAGCCTGCGACAACGAACCTAATACAGCATCCATATCCGGCTCATACTGCTCAAGCTTTTCCAGTAACTTTTTCCCCTTGTCAGTTATTGAAACGTCAACCAGTCTCTTATCGTTTGTACAGGTAGTTTTTTTAACAAGACCTTTTATAACTAGCCGGTCAACAATGCGGCTTGTGTCACTCATTTTGTCGAGCATGCGTTGCCTTATCTGTAAAGTGGAAATGGGTTTGCCAGCGCCACGTAAAATGCGCAGGATATTAAATTGTTGACCCGTAATTTTTTCTTTGTCAAAGAAAACCTTCATTTTTTCATTCAGCCAGTTGTAAGTAAAAATGAAATTGATCACTCCTTTCTGATAGTCATTCCTGAATTTCGATTGGGAAATATCTTGTTCGATACCCATAATATGTGTATTAGCTTTTGCAATAATAAAAAATAGTCTGCCAACATCGGGTGTTGTTGCAGACTATTTTTGGAATACTGTTGATAATGTTTATAATATTCATAAGTTAACAAGACGCCTCCTCTTTCAACTTAATTAACCTTGTCAACCTTTCCATTAACCATTGTAATAAAATTTTTCTTCAACGATCTGCCCATTCTTCCACCGCTGAACAGATACCTGTGTATAATTGCGGGTTCCCCAATCATTATGTGTATAATCAAACCACCATTCCACAACCGAAATACCGTCGCTAATGATGGTACTTACCACCCGGGCTCCCCTGAACTCAATCATATTATTTACAAATTCTTCCTCAAACTGCCTGCACACATCCTTACAATACGCTGGGGATAATCATTATCCTGCATAACAACTTCTTCCGAATAAAATTTCTCAAATCCTTCTAAAATTTTCCCTTCCAATATTAGTTGGTTGAGCTCATCAACCAAAGTTCTTAAATCTCTCATATTGCTGATTTTAATGTTTGAACAGCAAAGTTAATGTTTGAACATTGAATTGCAAGGTTTATTTTTTTGAGAATGGAGATATGTCATTAAGTGCATTTCTGCAAACCTGCTTTTAGTGGCTATTCTTTGGTATGTGCCTCATTTTCATCTTCGATTGAAGTAAATTCATTCAGATATATTTTTACCAGGATAATAAAATAACTAACGAGCAAAGGCCCGAATATCAATCCCATAAAACCAAATAAGCCAAGCCCAACAATTACACCCAATACAGTTATCATAGGATGAACATTTCCCATCTTTTTTAAAAGGCCCAGCCTTGCTATATAGTCAACATTCCCTGTTACGACGATACTATAAATCATAAGGCCCGTTGCCATCCAGGTTGCATTGGTTGAATAAAGCGATATTACAATAGGGATCCAGATTATCATTGTACCTACCAAAGGAAAGAAAGCAAATACGCCGGTTACAAATCCCCACATCGCCCAATCTTTTACGCCAAAGATCCAATAACCCAAAGCTGCGGTTGCACCTTGCACAATGCAAATAATCGGAATACCAAGCGCATTGGCCCGTATCATCAATTTAGTTTCACTAGCAAGAATATCAATATTCTTATTTTTTAAAGGAATGATCTTATGTAAATATTTTTCAACCTCTCTGCCACTTACAAGTAAATAATAAAAAAGAAAGAACATCATGAGGAGGTTGGTGAGTAAGCCGGCTGTACTGTTCAACAGTGTTGGAATAAAACCCGAAACCTTTTGAGTTATTGATTTAGTATTTTCTTCCGTCAATAATTCCACCCCTGTATAGTCTGACACCCGGGTTGAAAAGCCCCGTAGATCAGCAAAGATCTTTTCCTGGTTGCCGATCATGCTATTTATTTTGGGAGAAACAAGTTTTATACTAACATACACAGGTATTGATATAACGACCAGGCAAATAAGTATAAACAATAATGCCGTCCAACCCTTTTTCCATTTCTTTACGAAAGTAAGCCTGAAAAAAAGCGCACGAAAGAGAATATATAATGTAACACCACCTAATAAACCGGGGAGAAAAATGTACATTTCGCTGATGAGCAGAAATGCAATAATAATGATGATTGCTAGTAGAAGTATTTGCCTTAGGCGGTCGTTGAACTGTATTCCCATAAGCATTGTTTGTACAAATATGAAACCGAAATATTACTTCCACACAGATACACCTTCACTGCAATTGGAACAGATATCAATATTTTTCCTGCTCTTCATAAGTTCAGCCCTGAATTGTTTGTAGTTAGGATTTTGCCAGATATTTTTAAATGATTCATTCCTGAGGTTGCCCAATTGGTGCATGGCGTCCTTATCAAAACAACAAGGAACCACAAGGCCATCCCAGGTGATCACATTGGCATGCCAAAGTTTCCAGCAACGATTGGCGAGTTTGTTTTTAGCACGGTAAGTACCATCTTCATTTTTTTTATACCTGCTGAATTTATCAATCGTTGGAATCAGTCTATTTGGATCATTTTCAAAATCATATACCTGGGCCGTTTTGAAGCGCACTTCATCTACCCCGATTTCTTTGGCCAGTGTTTTAATATCTTCAATTTGATGTTCATTTGGTTTCACAACAAGGAACTGGAAAAATATAAACGGGGTTTTGCTATTAAGTTGCTTTTTCCATTTCACTATATTTTTCGTTCCTTCAATTACTTTATCGAGTTTTCCTCCCACCCTGTATTGCTGGTAAACCTCCTGTGTCGTGCCATCAATTGATATGATCAAACGGTCAAGCCCGCTCTCCACCGTTCTTCGGGCAGCCTCATCTGTTAGGTAGTGTGCATTTGTGGAAGTTGCCGTATAAATTTTTTTGGAAGAAGCATATTTCACCATATCCAAAAATGCTGGATTGAGGTATGGCTCACCCTGGAAATAAAAGATCAGGTAAAGCAACTGCTTATGAATATCGTCGATGGTTTGGGTAAAGAAATCTTTTTCCAGCATACCGGTAGGCCTGGAAAAAGCCCTGAGGCCACTCGGGCATTCCGGGCAACGAAGATTACAGCTTGTTGTGGGTTCGAAAGAAACAGAAACCGGCAGACCCCATTGAACAGGGTTCTTTGTAAAACGGCTTAGGTAAAAGCTGCTCAGCACTTTGATACCGTTCCATAAACGGGCAAAGGAAAGCTTACTGATTAAATTAATGGTATCGTTCCGGTTCAGCCGAGGCATTTGGCAAAATTACTGCTATTTTGTTTGCCATTTAATAATACACTATTCAACCATATATGTTGCATCATTACCAGGGGCTTCCTCTTCGGGTGATTCCGGTTTGCAGGTAATATCCCGGTAGCAGAGCTCATTTTTGGAAAATGCCTCATAATTATTAAAGATCACGTTGAGGGTAATAAAATTCATCACATAGGCCCTGGTTTCAGCTGGCAAGTATTTTTTTATATCCCAGAACGTAGGCGATTTCTTTCCGCAACGCTGCATTGCATTCCATACATTGCCCACACCACAATTATAACTTGCAGCAATCAGCAGCCAGTCATTACCAAGATTCCTGCTCCTGTCTTTAAGATACCTTGCAGCAACATTGGTTGACTTGATAAAATTTTTACGCTCATCGACGCCTACTTTTTTGGTGATGCTTATATTTTTAGAGGAAGCATGTTTTGTTTTCTTTTTACTTTTTATCCCAACCTTCACAATCCTGGGTATTTTAAGCCCGTACTCCTTCGCTACTTCATCCATAATTTGCCAATAGCCTACCGCCCCGGCAGGTGAAACTGCATTGCCATTGAATCCACTTTCCAATGCAAGCAATACTTTGAATTCCCGGGGAACATCATGTTTTTTTAAGATAGCTTCTACTTTTGGAAATAAGGCTTTACTACGGTTGTATGTGCTTATCAGGTATGCTTTTCTTTTGGAAGAAAATTTTTCGACATAGTCAATGGACTCATCTTCATTTCCCGAAAGGATAGCGGGATAAACAATATTAGCTTGTTTTAGAACGATAAGATCTTCCTTCTTTTTATCAAGGGAAGCAAGTAAGGTTTTCCGGACAGTGTCCTGCGGAGTTTCGCTTATCGTTGCAAAAGCGCTATCAATACATATTGTAAAAAAAACACTTACCCCAAATAGGCTAATAAAAGACTTTTTCAATTCTGTTTATCATTAAATGGTGAAATATATAGGTGGCAACGGCGTTTTACCAGAATATTTCTTAAACGTATGATGAAAAGCATTATTGCCTTACTGAAAAAAAACGGACCTTTACATAATCCTACTTTTACTTTAAACATTCGATCAATGCGTATTTTAATCTCCCTCCTGTTATTGAGTTTCTCTTCGTTTGCACAACATGAAAATCAATTCAAACAGCTTTGTAAGATCGCAGACATGGAAAGGGATGCGCATATGAGAATAATGAACGCTGAAAAAGGAACCTCGGCGTCAAACAATTTTGATGTAAAGTATTATCGTTGTGAATGGGAAGTTGATCCTGCCATTAGTTATATAAATGGGAAGGTTACGCTGTATTTTTTAGCAACAACTGATGCTTCCTCCATCACACTTGATCTTACCAATCCCTTGTTAACAGATAGCGTAAAGCAACATAATTCTTTGCTGTCTTTTAGCCAACCGTCTGCTGCAAATACCCTGGTAATCAATTTTCCGTCTGTAATTGGGGCAGGTAGTATTGATTCTGTCAGTATCTATTACCAGGGCGCTCCCCCGAACACTGGCTTTGGTTCCTTCATCCAAACAACTCATGCAGGCGTTCCCGTTATCTGGACCTTAAGTGAGCCTTACGGTGCCAGGGATTGGTGGCCCTGTAAAAACGGGCTTGATGACAAAGCGGATTCTATTGATATTATTATTACTGCACCTTCTGCATATAAGGCAGCAAGCAATGGCTTACTTCAGTCAGAAACGTTGATCAGTGGTGGTACAAAAACTGTTACGCATTGGAAGCACAGGTATCCCATCGCTGCATACCTGATGTGTTTTGCTGTTACCAATTACACTGTGTTTAATAATTCTGTCCAACTCGGAAACACAAATCTTCCAATGGTAACTTATTGCTATCCCGAAAACCTGCCCGGTTTCCAGGCTGGCACGCAGAACGTGTTGGATGCGATGCAACTTTTCAATACTTATTTTGGTGAGTATCCTTTTATAAAAGAAAAATACGGCCATGTACAATTTGGATGGGGCGGAGGGATGGAACACCAGACCTCGACCTTCATTGTAAATACAACTGAATTCCTTGTTGCACATGAGCTGGGCCATCAATGGTTTGGCGATAAGATCACCTGTGCCAGTTGGGAACATATCTGGTTGAACGAAGGATTTGCCACGTATCTCTCCAGGTTTTATATGGAAAATAAATATCCTGCGGATGCCATTGCAAACCGTATTGATGTAATTGAAAACATTACCTCACAACCAAATGGATCTGTAAAAGTAGATGACACAACAAATGTAGGAAGGATCTTTAGCGGAAGGCTTTCGTATAATAAAGGATCATACCTGCTAAATATGCTTCGTGTTAAATTAGGTGATTCCGCTTTTTTTAATGGGCTCAGAAAATATCAAAATGACCCTGCAATTGTTTATGGTTTTGCTAAAACAAGCGACCTTAAAAGAAACCTGGAACAGGTAAGCGGAAAAGACCTCACTCATTTTTTTGATCAATGGTTCATCGGTGAAGGCTACCCGTCCTATAAAGTTTCATGGTCCCAATTAGGAAGCAGTTCAGTTAAAATAAAAATGGAACAGGTTACTTCAGACCCCTCTGTAAATTTCTTTGAATTGACGGTTCCCTTATTGTTCAAAAATGCAACCGGGCAAAAAATGATCCTTGTTGATAATAAGTTCAATGGAGAAGAATTTATTGAACGGCTTGGTTTTATTCCCGACACTGTGTTGATCGATCCGGAATACAATCTTGTTACAAAAAACAATACCTCGCAGAAAGTTGCAACCTCCAACTCCGGGATGCCGGGCGTAAGCGTGTACCCGAACCCGGTACAAAACCCTCTTACAGTTTATTTACATGATTTTAATGAAACCTCTGCAAATATCATTTTATATAATATGGCTGGCCAACTGATCTACAAGCAAAAGGTCGCTTTGATAGATGGCACTGAATTGGTTTATTTAAACCTGGGCCATTTATCACGTGGCAAATACATTTTAAAAGTACTTGCGGGCAAATTCAACTACAGTACGTCCCTGCTCAAATAAGACATCTGCATTAATGGCCAAAAGAAAAAAGAGGAGTTTAGTATCTACCGTTTTTATTACCGTAATTGTTTTGGCTTCATTGGCCTTAGCTGCTTATTATATCAGCAGTTTTTTTTTAAAGCCAGCCTTCGTCCATTATAAGCAATATGGCATCGATATTCCCCGCAACTATAGCATTCATGGAATAGATGTAAGCAAACACCAGGGCGTCATCTCCTGGAAGGATGTAAAAGCCATGCAGGTAAAAGATATAAAAATTGATTTCGCATTTATAAAGGCAACGGAAGGTATTGGCCGAATTGATGAACAATTCAGGAGGAATTGGTTCAATGCACAAAAAGCGGGCATCACCAAAGGCGCTTATCATTTTTTTATTGCGAGTAAAAGTGGAAAAGCGCAGGCAGAAAATTTTATTGAAACAGTGCAACCACAAAAAGGAGATTTGTACCCGGTGCTTGATGTTGAAACGACCAATGGTACTTCAGTTAATGTTTTGCAACAAAGGGTTTCAGATTGGCTGCTAGCAGTTGAAAAAGTATTTCATGTTAAGCCTATCATTTACACCAATGCAGATTTCTACAAGATCTTTTTAGCAGGGCGCTTTGACGATTACCCACTTTGGGTGGCGCACTATCTTGTACAGGATAAACCACGTATAGCAAGAAACTGGTTTTTCTGGCAACACAATGAAACAGGCCATGTTAACGGGATTGCCAGTTTTGTAGATTTCAATGTATTCAATGGAGACAGTACCGCTTTTAAAAAATTGTTGCAGCGATGAAAATATTATCTCTAAATTGCTTTTATGGGAATGGAAGATGAAACAAGAGATTTTTTAATACTCATTGTAAACACAATTTCATTCGTGTTTATCTGGATGGCTATTAATGTAGTGATAGGAATATATTTTGAGCTCGCTTTTTTTGATGATAAACCCAACTGGAAAAATTATCTATACTATGTATTTCTTGTAGGAAGCCTTTTTTTGCTGATAAGGTATTTGGTTCGCAAGTGGAAACTTTAAACCGCCACCCGAAATTGTTGAACGAAAAATCAACCCGGACAACAAGGATTTTTAATCTTTTCTTTTTACGTAATAAGTAAATGATATCCTTCCCACTTGTTTTGGAATTAAATGTGCGGCACTAAACTTTGCTTTAAAAGCGGCAGCTTTTGCTTTTGCCAGCAGTGAAGAATCAGAACTTGTTGAACCTCTAGCCAGTCCTGCAACCTCAATAACATTTCCCAATGAATCAACCGCAATGTTTAAAATGATCCGTCCTGCTTTATCGGCAAGGCTGTCTAAAAAGGGATTATTTAATAAGCTCCTGCCTGCCAGCTCGAATTTTTCATTTAAAAATTTTGGACTACTACCTAAGCCATGGTTACCAGATTTGCCTTGTAAGTGGGAAGTTTCACCGGCTTGTGCAAATGCAAAATTGGATGTTACGATAAACAAGAAACTAATAAATATCTTCAATGTTTGCTATTTGATGTATTGTTAATGCTGATGATGTACCGATTGGCATTTGCTCCTCTGGCACAGCCTGTAATTCATATAATGTGCAGAGATGATCAATACAACTGCAGGAACCAGGAAATAAAATTCATGCTCATGAAAAAATTGCTTGGTTAGCAGGAAAATAAATCCCGTTGCAAAAATGATGATCGGCATCAAAGAGCGATGATGCTTAATATAACCATGAAACAAAGAATAACTTCCAACTGCAAAAGCGATTGCAATCATGCTCCATTCAAAAAAAGGATTATGGATAATATTTACCCCAAATAATGGAAGGCTTGAAAGAACCAATGGCAAAATCGCACAATGTATGGCGCATGCCAGTGAAGTGGCAATCCCCAACCCGTCCCAGTTTATCTTAATATTCATGCGAAAGGCAAAGATAATATATTTGCACTAATGTTGCAAGTTATAGTCAAAGCACTACATCTAATTTTATGCCCTCGTATTTCAGGCGTAAATTTGCTGTATTATGATGAAGAAAAAGAATATATGGCTGATCTACGTTTTTTTCTTTGCGGTATTGCTCGGTGTTTTTTACCTGGCGCTATTCAAGGAACCTAATTTTCACGATTCCAAGCTTGCAGTTATAAACCCGAACATCCCCGATTTCCATTTTGTAAACCAGGACGGAAAAACGATTACTCCAAAAAACACGGAAGATAAGGTGTACGTGGCCGAGTATTTTTTTACCACTTGTAAAGGCATCTGCCCTTTGATGAATGCAAACATGCGCAGGGTATATGATCATTTTAAAGATGAAAAGGAATTCATGATCATTTCACATACATGTATGCCCGAAACTGACAGCGTGCCTGTCTTAAAAGCTTACCAGCAAAAAATGATCAATGGAACGCTGGTAAAAACCAGGGATGGTTCCTATAAAATTGCAGCAACAGGTACAGAAAATAATGATACCGTAAAGAAAACCAACTGGAATTTTGTCACCGGCGATAAAGCAATGTTATACAAATTAGCGCGACAGGGCTATATGATCGATAATGGTAAACCTGATACCACTCAACTGATAAAGGACCAGTTTATCCATAGCCAGTTTTTTGCATTGACAGATAAATATGGGCGTGTAAGAGGAATTTATGATGGATTGAAAGAAGATGAGATACAAAAATTAATTACAGACATCGATGGCCTGTTAAAAGAAAAAGTGGATCATCAAAGGTTTATGAATGGTTTTAGCAATAACCCTAATTAATAATCTATAGCATGACTGAAAACAATTTAGATATACTGAAGAAAAGTGGCCTTAGTGTAACAGAGGGCAGAAAAAAGATCCTTGACCTATTTCTCGATAACGAAGCTGCATTGGCACATGCTGATATTGAAAAATATACAGAGGCCGCATTCGACAGGGTAACGGTCTACCGTACACTACAAACTTTTGTTGATAAAGGCATAATTCATCAAATACCAACCACGGATAATTCCATTCTTTATGCTCTGTGCAAGCATAAATGTGAAGAAGGCCATCATCATGATGAGCACGTGCATTTTATTTGTAATGATTGTGAAAAAACGATTTGCCTTGATGATGTAACAGTTCCTCCTGTAAAACTCCCAAAAGGGTTTAAGCCAGCCCAGGCGGCCATGGTTGTGACGGGAGTTTGTAGTGATTGTAAGTAAATTGATCGGGGCTCTAAGTTTAAATAGGTTGCTTTCCCATTGTAATTTTCAATCTTCAACGGCTCAATATTCAACGTTAATCGAAAATCAAATATCGATTGATTTGTAAACGGAAACTCACATCATTCTACGGCTAGTCAAAATCAACGTTCAACCAAAATACAATCATTGTCAATTGTCCATTATCAATTGTCAATTGCTTCCATCTCTTCATTCACAAACTCCATCAACCCCTTAATTTTCCCGGGAGAGAAATCAAACTCAAGCCCTGCTGTTTTATATAATTCCGGGAGTGTTTTTGTTCCACCAAGCCTCAAAGCATTGCAATAATTATTTAAAGCCTGCTCTTTATTTTGCTTGTATTGCATCCACATGCCAATTGCACCCAGCTGCGCTATGCCATACTCGATATAGTAAAATGGCACCTCAAATAAATGCAGCTGACGTTGCCATGCATGGCTTCGAAAGGTTTCAAGCCCACTATAATCAATTACTTCATCCTTGAATTCATGTAGGATTGTTGTCCAGGCAGCTGTTCTTTCTTCATGGGTATGTGTTGGATGCTCGTAGATCCAATGTTGAAATTTATCAACAATGGCAATCCAGGGGAAAATAGTAATTACTCTTTCGAGTTGATGTTCTTTTGCTCTTTTAAGATCTGCGTCATTGTTAAAAAAAGATTCCCAATGGTCCATACTAAAAAGTTCCATTGCCATGCTGGCAACTTCTGCGATCTCCATCGGATATTCTTTGAAACCCGTCAATTCTAAATGATGAGACAAAAAGGAATGTACAGCGTGGCCACCTTCATGCACCATCGTAGTTACATCATGCATTTGCCCGGCTGCATTCATAAAAATAAAAGGGGCTCCGCTTTCCGCTAACGGGCAATTGTAGCCGCCCGGGGCTTTCCCTTTCCTGCTTTCAAGATCCAGGTGATGCATTGCCTTCATCCTTTCCAGGCAGTCTCCAAAGAAGGGGTTTAACTTTTTAAAACAGGCAACCGATTTTTCCAACAGTTCATCGCCGGTATTGAAAGGATGCAGAGCTGTTGTTCCTTCCGGCTCTGCTTCAAGGTCCCAGGGGCGCAATTGTTCAACAGCAAGTGCAGCACGTTTCTTTTTATAGATTTTATTTACCAGTGGCAGCACGTGCAGCTTCACCGCTTCGTGAAACTTAAAACAATCTTCCTTTGTATAATCAAAACGGCCAAGTTCTTTAAACCGGTAATCACGGTAATTTTCAAAGCCTGCATTTTTTGCCTGTTGATTACGAAGGATCACTAATTTATCATACAATTCGTCCAGCCTGGTTTTATCCTCTAACCTTCGTTGCTGAATTTTCCTATAAACTTCCTCACGCAACGCTCTATCGTGGCTCTCTAAAAACTTGCCTGCTTGTTGCAATGTATATTCCTCCCCGTTCACCGTAATCATCATAGCCCCGGTTATTTGACCGAACTGTTGCTGCAATACTGCCATCTCCGCCTGCAAGGGAATATTTTCTTCACGAAAAAGTTCTATGCTCTTGCGCACACTACGCAGGTAAGTAAAATATTTTTCTTTGTCGAGCTCATTGAGCAAAGGAGACGCCACCAGCTTTTTGTTCAATGCATCTGCATAAGGTTGCATCTTTGGCTGGATCTCCATACAAAAAAAATTAAAAGCGGCTTCAAGCTCTTTATTTTCTGTATCACATGTCATTTTGATTTGGCGCCAGCAAGCATCTTCATTAATTACTGCTTCCAGTTCACTTTGATCTTTCAGCCATAGTTCAAGATTTTCTTTCGAAGAAATATCCCTTTCCAGCAGGTTCTTGAACCAGGGTTCCAATTGTTCCCAATCAGTAAGTTGAAAGTCGGAAGGAAGAAATTTTCTTTGGATTTTTTTTATGTCGGCAGAGTACATAAGGGGAAAGGTGAAGGGTGAATATTTGAAAAAGCGGGGGCTCAGTTCGGGAATCGGCAATCGTCAATCGGGAATTGAAAGAAATTTAATCTTTATGTGTCATTGAATTAACCCGCAATTCATATTACCGTTTGCCGATTGACGATTCCCGATTGCCGATTCGCATTATGCCATCTTCCGCGGCGTATTTATTTTTTTAGGAGGTGCGCTTTTTACGGCTGTGGTTTTTGGTGCTACAGATTTACCCGTAGTTGTTTTTTTATCAGCAACCAGTTCTGCATTTTCGTCTGCCGTGCCCGCAGCTGACAATTTAATTTCAATATTGTTTTTCCCCAATATCTCAAACCATTTTACCATCTTCTTCATATCGCTTCCATATACTCTTTCAAAATCCATATCAGGATATACTTTTTCAAAATATGATTTGATCGCTTTCGCATCAGCTTTTGCATCAGGCAAGGATTCTGTACTGGCTTTCATGGCCGTAAAAATATCTACCAGGTTCACATTATCCTTTGTTGTAAATATTTCTATGCTTTCCAAATGAGAAAAACTATGTAAACGATTGCTCACAAACTTTGTGCTTTTGTCTTCCAGCGAGCGTACAATCCCACCATCTGCCTTTGAAGAAATTAATTCAAACAAACCGCCCAAACCCGTTACTGAAACTAATTTATTATACTCCATACGTTGAAATTTTAGGGTTGCAAGATATTGTAAAAAGGCTAATTATCAGGGCATAGAAATTGTAAAGTTCCAGTAATATCAAAAAAGATTATTCAAAGCGCCTGTTTTTTCAAACAAGGTCGTCTAAAGAAAGGCAGAAAAATATATATATGAGAAGAATCGGTTTAATGACGCTCTTAATGAGTTTATTGTGTTCAATTTCTTTCGCACAAACAGGAAGCATCAAAGGTACTTTAAAGGATATGGACGATTCCTCAGCCGTAAAGGGAGCCACGGTTTCGCTTTTGTTGCAATCGGACAGTAGCCTCGTAAAAAGCGTAATATCTGACGGTGCAGGTATTTTTCAGTTGAATAATCTACCCGCAGACAGCTTTATAGTAAAAATAACCACAGTTGGCTACCAGGAGCGTGTGTCATTTATCACCCTAAGCGAGCAGGAAAGAGATCTTGGAAATATCAGCCTGAATAAGCAGGGCCAGGACCTCAGTGTGGTGACACTTATTGCGAAGACGCCCCCTGTGATCCAGAAGGGCGATACATCCCAATTCAGCGCCAGCCACTACAAGGTAAACCCTGATGCAACCACCGAAGACCTAATTAAAAAAATGCCGGGAATCACCGTTGATAAGGATGGTACTGTAACTGCACAAGGTGAACAGGTTAAAAAAGTGACGATTGATGGAAAGGACTTTTTTGGCGATGATGCATCAGCTGCTTTAAAAAACTTACCTTCTGAGGTAGTGGATAAAATACAGGTATTTGACAGGCTTAGTGACCAGGCCCAACTCACAGGTTTTGATGATGGAAACTCCGTGAAAGCAATCAATGTTGTAACAAAGTCTGGCATAAAGAATGGGCAGTTCGGCCGTGTATATGCAGGTTACGGTACGCATGACCGTTATAATGCCGGAGGCAATGTAAGTTTTTTTAAAGGCGACAGGCGTTTATCATTCGTAGGAAATTTTAATAACATCAAT
>JBDSBG010000051.1:0-17774 GCA_039921685.1 Ferruginibacter sp. | reverse complement strand
AAGGCAGGGGCATACGCCAGGATTCTTCTGCTCCCTCAAATACTTTTTTTTCTTCCGGCATTGTGCAGGCTTTCTTTTGGGCTATTGCCGTCTTTATGCTGGTTTTTATTTTGTATAAATTATTTTCTAACCAGGGCATATTCAGAAAGAACCGTTCTGCCCTTCCTGTAAAAGAGATTGAAGAAGATGACCATAATATTGACGACGCATCTGATTATGATGCGCTCATTCAGCAATCTGTTAAACAGGAAGATTTTAGAATGGCTGTACGCTATCTTTTTTTAAAAACACTTCGGCAACTCGCTGACCGGGGCCATTTACAACGATCGGCGGATAAAACAAATTACCAGTATGTTCAGCAGATAAGCCAGGCTAAGAAAAAAGACTTTGCTTCGCTTGTATTGAACTATGAATATGTTTGGTACGGACATCTGGACATTGCACGTGAGCAATTTGAGCAAATTGAAAAAAATTATACTGCTTTTTATAATAAAATTTAAATGATTGAATAAAGGCCTTTCATATATATTATTTTTCTGTATCACCTTGCTCGCTGGCGGCTGCAAAGTTAAAAGGCCGATGCCGGATATGGTTGAAACCTACCTTAGTACTGATACCAGGCCATTTGGCGGCAACGTCGCATTCAGGATATTGCAAAATAGTTATAAGGATAATTACATCCAGAAGACAAAATTACCATTCGAAGACGCTTCCACATCAACGCCCGATACTGCTTCTGTTTATTTTTGCCTTGCAAACAATTTTTATACGAAGAGCGAAGATGCAGATGCAATATTGGATTATGTTTACAAGGGCAATACTTTTTTTCTTTCTGCAGCAAATATTGATTCTGTGTTGCTGGAAAAAATATATTGCAAAGTAAAGGACGATGACGAAGTTTTTTTTCCCCCTTTTTTCAAAGCAACCTCAGTAAGGCTTATTGAAGAAGCAGATACTTCAAAAAGCCTTTACAGTTATTTTTATTTGCCGTTCACCAGCCATTTTTCTGAAGTGAATGAGATCTATAGCAGGATCATTGGATACAATAGCAGGGAAGAGGCAAACTGTATTGTATTTTTTTGGGGAAAAGGAAAAATGTTCCTTCATACGGCACCCCGCAGTTTTAGTAATTATTTTTTGTTGAAAAATGACAATCATTTGTACATGGAGAAGTTGTGCCAGCTAATGAATGAGTCCCCCGAACATGTTTACTGGAACGATTATTATTCACAACAAAGCAACCCCGGCGCACAGGATGGATCATCACTTAGACAGATACTTAAATTCCCGCAGCTTTCTGCCGCTTTCTGGATAGCATTGTTATTGTTGTTCCTGTTTATTGTATTCGAAATCAAACGCAGGCAACGAATTATAAAGCAAATTGCGCCTAATGTGAACAGTTCGGTGGCATTCACGGAAACAATTGCACGGCTTTACCTTCAGCAAAATGACAATAAAAATATTGCTGACAAGATGATCACTTACTTCAATGAATATATCAGGAGCAATTATTACCTGCACTCCAATATGGGCAGCGATGATTTTATTAAAACGCTAAGCAGGAAGAGCGGCGTATCTTTAGAAAAAACAACTTCACTATACCACGCAATCAATCATGCAAACCAGCATGATAACCTTGACGATTACCAGCTCTTATCTTTAAATGAACAAATTCAGCAATTTTATAAAAAACGAAAATAATGGAAGATAATTTTTTTCAGGAACGTTCCCGCGTCACAGAATTGAACGAAGCACTCAATGCGATACGGCTCGAAATTTCAAAAGTGATCGTGGGGCAGCACCAACTGGTGGATCTCTTACTCATTGGATTATTGTGCGACGGGCATATCCTCATAGAAGGTGTTCCCGGCGTTGCAAAAACACTGGCTGCCAAGCTGATGGCAAGGATCATTGATGTGAAATTTTCCCGCCTGCAATTTACGCCTGATATGATGCCAAGTGATGTTATTGGTACTTCAGTATTCAACCCGAAGGAAGGGACCTTTAATTTCAAACCCGGGCCTATCTTCAGCAATATTGTATTGATTGATGAGATTAACCGTGCTCCTGCGAAAACACAGGCTGCATTGTTCGAGGTAATGGAAGAACGGCAGGTTACCGTTGACGGGTACACGCATATGATGGATTATCCTTTTATTGTACTGGCAACTCAAAACCCCATAGAGCAGGAAGGCACCTACCGGCTGCCGGAAGCACAACTGGATCGTTTTATTTTCAAAGTGGAAGTTGATTACCCTACACTGCAGGAAGAGATTATGATACTTCAGAACCAGCAAGGCAAAACGCAAAATGAAATGTTGCAGGAAGTAAATAAAGTTTTGTCGCCTCAGGCGTTAAAACATTTCAGGGAAATGTTGCACGAAATCAAGATCGAATCCAGGCTGGTAGAATACATAGCACATATTGTGAATGAAACAAGGAATACGCCTTCATTGTTCCTGGGAGCCTCACCAAGAGCTTCACTTGCATTGTTACGATCATCAAAAGCGGCCGCTGCTGTAAAAGGCCGTGATTTTGTGATACCGGAAGATATCATTGAGATGGCACCCCATGTACTTCGTCACAGGATCATGCTCACCCCGGAAAAAGAAATGGAAGGAATAAGTGCAGATGAACTTATAGACCAGATCCTGAAATCTGCGGAAGTTCCAAGATGAGTTGGGGGTGGGGTTGTGAGAGAAGTGGTTGAAATTAAAAGTTAAAAGTCAAAAGTCAAAAGTAAAAATTCAAAATTTCGTTGCAGTTAGTTAAAAGATACATAGGCGACCTTTTCCTTTCTCCGCGGTTTTATATATCGATGGGAGGATGCCTTATTTTATTTATTTCAGCCTATTTTGAAACTGCTTTCTACCCGATAGTAAAGATCATTTGGTGGGCGTTCCTGTTTTTGATTGCCGCAGACTATATTTTTTTATTTTTTATTGGCAAGGCTCCGGCCGCACAAAGGGTCATGACTGAGCGGCTGAGCAACGGGGATGAAAATATGATCTTACTGAAGATTAAAAACAGGATGAATTTTCCGGTTAAGATGGATATTATTGATGAATTGCCCGAGCAGTTGCAGATCAGGGACTTTATTTTAAAGCGTTCCTTTCCTGCGATGCAGGAGCACAGCCTCGTTTATACAGTGACGCCTGCTGAACGTGGGGTATATGAATTTGGCAGAACGATAATATATGTAAGATCGGGACTGGGCCTGCTGCTGAGGCGTTTTCAAAACGAAACTGCGCAGTCTGTCGCTGTGTACCCTTCATTCATGCATCTTCGCAAATACCAGTTGATCAGTAATGCCACCCTCGTGAATGAGCATGGCAGTAAGCGAATGAGAAAGGTAGGACAGAGCATGGAGTTTGAACAAATAAAGGACTATATAACGGGAGATGATATGCGCAGTATTAACTGGAAGGCGACTGCCCGGAAAGGAACCCTGATGGTAAATAATTATACAGATGAAAAATCACAGCAGGTTTACTGCATTATTGATAAAGGAAGATTAATGAAAATGCCATTTGGCGGACTTACCCTGCTTGATTACGCCATCAACAGTACGCTTGTGATGAGCAGTGTTTGCCTGCAAAAACAGGACAAGATCGGCCTGGTTACCTTTGCTGATAAAATGGGGACCATCATTGCAGCAGACAGGAAGCCGGTACAGCGTGAAAAGATCATGCAGGTGCTTTACAAACAACAAACGGCATTTCTTGAAAGTGATTTTGAAATGCTTTACATGCAGGTAAGAAACAAGATCAAACAACGAAGCCTTATGATTTTATATACAAACTTCGAATCATTAAATGGCCTTAGGCGACAGGTAAATTACCTGCGTTCGATAGCGAAACATCATCTGCTGCTGGTCGTTTTCTTTGAAAATACGGAACTAAGCAGATTGTCTCATTCCGATGCACTCACAATCGAGGATGTGTATGTAAAAACCATCGCTGACAAATTTATCTTTGAAAAGAAGCTTATTGTAAAAGAATTGATGAAGTATGGTATTCTCTCCATCCTTACTTCACCCGAACAACTGAGTGTAAATACAGTAAATAAATACCTGGAGCTTAAAACAAAGCAGGCTATTTAAACAGTTGCTGCCGAATCACTACATTCGCAAAAAGAATAACCTTGGCAAATAAAGACTCCTACTGGCGGAAGCACAAAGAAAAGATTCATGGCGAAAAAGACCCGGCAGAAATAAAAAAAACAATTTCACCGATCAGCGATGCCAGGCGAGCGCAGTTTGAAGATGGTGTTGTCATTCTTATTGACAAACCCCTGCACTGGACTTCCTTTGATGTGGTTCGAAAAATCAGGAATAGTATCCGCATAAAAAAAGTAGGCCATGCGGGCACGTTAGATCCATTGGCGACCGGTTTATTGATCGTTTGCACAGGAAAGTTCACTAAAAAGATAAATGAATACATGGCACGCGAAAAAGAATATACAGGTTCATTTACCTTAGGCGCAACTACGGCTACTTATGACCTGGAAAGCGAACCTGTGGATCATAAAGATTTTTCGGGGATCCGTATCGAAGACATACACGCAGCTGTAATGCCCTTTATCGGCGAGATACAACAATTACCCCCAATTTATTCAGCAATAAAAAAGCAGGGAACACCCTTGTATGAACTTGCAAGAAGAGGAGAAGCGGTAGAACTGCAGCCAAGAGCCGTATTTATTAAATCATTTGAGATAACTGGGGTCGATCTTCCTTTGATCAGGTTTAAGATCGTTTGCTCTACGGGGACGTATATACGCAGCATGGCTCATGATTTCGGAGTGGCACTGGGATGCGGAGCTTATCTTAGCGAATTACGCAGAACCAGGATAGGGGAGTTTGATGTAAATAGCGGAACCAGCATGGAACAGTTTATGGAAAGTTTGAAAGAATGAATGCAGGGAAATAAGAAATAAGGAATAAGGAATGAGAAATAAGAAATAAGAAAGTTTGACTCACCAGAAGCATCGTACTCTTAAAATTTGAAGTCTTTCACCATTTACCCATTCACCCAAAGAAATAAGGAATTAGAAATAAAAAATAAGAAAGTTTGCTCACCGGAAGCATCGTACGCTCAAAATTTGAAGTCTTTCACCATTCACCATTCACCATTCACCATTCACCATTCACCATTCACTATTCACTATTCACTATTCACCATTCACCATTCACCATTCACCATTCACCATCCCCCCCTAAAACGCATACCCAATCCCAATAGTAAAGTTAAAATTCTCATACCGCCATTTTCTATATTCATCATTGCGGCCACGGGCGAAGATCTTCTTTAGCACATCATCAAAACCAACCGGTGGAGCTTTCCAGCCATCATTGATATAATAAAGTTCAGGCCTTTTAAAGCGGAAGCCCAGGTCAAATCGAAGAACAAGGTAATTAAAGTCGAGGCGGAAACCCGTGCCGGCGGATACACCTAATTGCTTATAAATATTTTTAAACATGAATTGGGTGCTGTCGATGCTGCCATCTAATTTCGTATTACGCAGGTTCCATATGTTACCTGCATCTACAAAAATGGCCCCTCTCAAAGTGAGGGCGTTTGGTATGATACGGGCAATATCATAACGGTATTCCAGGTTTGCTTCCAAACGCATATCCCCGGTACGGTCGTTAAAAATTCTAGTGGAATTAAATGCTGTTAAAGGTTTTCCCCCAGGACCTATTCCTCTTACCGGCCAGCCCCTCATGCTGTTGCTGCCTCCTCCAAAATATTGTTTGAAAAATGGAAGTGTCCTGTTGGTATCCGAACCCAGTAACGGTATCCCAACGCCGCCGAATAGACGAACTGCCAACACGGTTTTTTGATAACTTACAGAATATTTGTATTCGATATCTCCTTTTACGTACCTCCGCTTGTACCTTGCTAGTATTGGAATGGCTCCCCAGGTCAACCCTGATTCTTCTCCATTGATATTGATCGATCTTTCTTTTAACCTGCTATGTGGATGCCAAGGGTTGCTGTAGAACTTGGAAACACCTACACCCGTACCCAAAACGAAAGCCGTGTTGTAGGAATATCGAAGAAAGGGGTTGTCTTTCAATATTGTTTTAAAACTGTCTGTTTCATTAAATAAATTACTGAAACCTAAAAAGAAAGGCCTGACCGTCCAGTTCCAACGCGGCCTTTTTACAGGCTTTTTTGTCGCCAACGTGTACCCGAAGTTCAGATTCGTAGACTGCAGATTAAATAAATTAAGCCTGTTATTATAGGAAAAGTCTGTATTGATAAATGTTTCCCCTGAAATTTGTTTTTTTGGCCTTTTATCCTCTCGTTTCCGGAACCAGTTCTTAATATCCGGGAATACCACTCTTGGCATTGCGATCGTATTTGTATAACCAAGTTCATTGGAATTGATGAGCTGGCCTTTTTGCCCGCGGGTGCTGTTATTTAATTCTATACCCGCACGGATATTATGCGTCATCCGAATTCCTTCTTTAGCGAGATTCCTGTTCAATAGTAAAAGGTTCCCGGAAATTCCAAAGAGATTCCCCGATACTACACTGGATGAATTTGTAGAAGCCGAATAGCTGGCTTCCAATGAAGCCTGGAATCCCAATTTTTTATTTGGGATCAATTCAACTATTACATCAATCTTGTTACTGTCACCCGGTATTTCAACCAGTTGAATATTTACGCTCTGCCATACGGCGACCTTGGAAAGATTATTCAATGTTGAATAATAATTTGCCTGCCTGAACAACTCGCCTGGCTTTAAGGTAAGAGACCTCACAAGAAACCCGGTTCTGAATAAACGCTCGTGGTACCTTTCAATAAAGTTCCTGTTTGCTCTTTGGTTGATATTGATCGTATCAGTGAAATTGTCTGACTGCCTGTAATCTGAAAGAACATAAACCTTATTAATGTAAAATTTATTCAACTTGGAAGAATCAGTGGGCGGCACCAGTACTACTGCTAACTTGATTTGCGGTGAATCTTTTTGCTCCTGCGCTTCTGCGAGTAACCTTAACTGTTCGAAAGGGTCATCACTTACAGTAGTCAGGGCCGCAATGGTAGTATCTCCCCGTACCCTTAGTTCGGCAGCGGTAAATTTGTAATAACCATTGTTCCTGAAACTATCTACAAGCCTGTTGATCTCAGCCAATATCGCTGACTTGCTGATAGGCCTTTTTTCTACAAGCAGTGATTCATTTTTACCATTTAGTGCAATTTCCTGGAGGCCGGGTTTCCTGAGCAGGTACCTAACGGTATCTATTAACGTTGGCGGCCCCGCATCAACTGTATAAGTTACGTGCACTTTCCTATGACTCGTGTCTGCACGATAGCTGACATTCGCATGGTAATATCCAATATGGAACATCGAACTCTTCATGTTCCTCGCGGACAATCCTGAATAACCAGTATCATAAGCGGGGGGCTGCGTAATATAATGGAGGAAAATATATTTATCCTTCGTCTTTATGGTAGAGCTATCGTCAAGCTGGCTATTTAGCCGCTGCTTCAAAGCGGTCTTTTCAGTATTGGTAAATTTTCCTCCCTTAACTTCGATGCTGTTCTTATAAAGAAAAGGCCTGTCCTTCGGTGCCTTTCTCACAATAGGTGGAAGGCAGGAGGCAAAAAAAACAAGGCAAAACAAAATAGTACAAAGACGAACCGGGTATTTTGTATCATTCCAAAAAATACGAAGCATAAATAAATGGGCAATGTTTAGCAAATCCACCATCAAATATATCCAAAGTTTACAGCACAAAAAATTCAGGGATGAATACAATGTTTTTGTTGCAGAAGGGCCGAAAGTTGTTACCGAACTTTTGCTGGCAAATATATTTCCATGTAAGGCTGTTTATGCAGTGCAGGATTGGTTTGATGGGCTCGATAAAAACATAACCCGGCTGATCGAGGGGCGCAGCAATACAGTGAAAGATTTTGAATTAGAGAAGATTGCTCATTATGCCAACGCAAACAAAGTGCTGGCAGTATTTGGCAAAAAACCGGCTAATGAAAGGGTCTCATTCAAACAAAAATTAACGCTCCTGCTTGATGGTATCCAGGACCCGGGAAACTTCGGCACCATTATTCGCACCGCCGATTGGTTTGGTATTGAAAATATTATTTGTTCCAATAATACGGTTGATATGTATAATCCCAAGGTGGTGCAAAGTACCATGGCAAGTCTTGGACGGGTAAATATTTTATATACAGACTTGCAAACCTGTATCAAAAATGCTGCAGGGATACCCAAATTTGCTGCAACACTAAAAGGAAAGCCGCTGCAGCAAATTGGATTTACGCATGAAGGGCTAATCATTATCGGGAATGAATCTAAAGGAATCAGTGCAGAAATAATAGAACTTGCAGATGAGCAAATTAGTGTGCCTGGATCTGGAAGCGCAGAATCATTAAATGCAGCGATAGCGACGGGTATTATATTGTATGCGCTGAAGACGAAAGTCCCTTAGGCTGCTTGTTTTCGTACAATTCAAAATTCAAAATTTTCGATTACCTGAACTGTATAGCTCTTACCGGGTTTACTTTTTTGATCAGGAGTGTCGGAATGATCAGCGTTGCAAAGCAAACTACCAACGTAGCCAGGTCTACCAGCACAACCTGCCACCATATTACCTGTGCACTTGCGGTACTCATATAATAGGCTTCCTCATTTAGTTTGATAAATCCAAATGCCTGTTGAAGCCAGCAAATACCAAGTCCGAAAATAGTGCCTGCAATAATTCCAACTACTGCGATCAGCGTAGTATTGTATAAAAATATTTTTTGCACTTTCCAATCTGAAGCACCAATAGCTTTTAATATCCCCGTCATCGTTGTTCTTTCCAATACCAGTATAATGAGGCAGGTAATGAGGTTCACTGCTGCAACGATCATCATTATAACCAGTAGTATTGTTTTTATTTGACCCTGCAAGTTAAGCCAGTCAAAAATATTAGGATAGATCTCTCTTATGCTTTTACCATACCATGTTTGGGGAAGCGCATCTGTTATTTGCCTGGCGATCGTATCTGTTTTAGTGTAATCCTTTAAGAAAACTTCGTAACCGCCGATTTGATCGGGCTCCCATTTATTTAGCCTGCGAATCAGGTTAATGTCGCAGAGTGCAAATCTTTTGTCATATTCTTCGATGCCTGTCTTAAATATACCAGCAACGGTTAAACGCCGGGCTGTATAAGATTTATCCTCCCTGAAAAAAAATACAAACATGCTGTCGCCGGGCTTTATCTTAAGCCTGTTTGCGGTGTAACTGCTGATGTTGATCTGGTTGCTAAATCCGCTGTCTTTAAATGAGAGCCACTTACTATCCTTTTGTAAGAAAGTTTGAAGCCGTGTAAAATTAAAACTACTGTCCACTCCCTTTAAGAGCACGCTTTCAATACTACCTTCGAATTTAAGGATGCCAGTCTTAGTAGCATATCTTTCAACAGAGAAGGTTTCGGGCAATGAACGTAAATATCTTTCAACTGTATCGTTTTTGGATATAGGTCGCTCTTCTCCAATCGCAACGTCCTCACTGTTGTTTTGCTGAACACGTACATGCCCGTTAAAACTGAACACCTTATTGCTGATAACGCTTTGAAATCCGTTTACAAAACTCAATGCCACGATCATCACCGCCACGCTTAAAGCAGTGGCACTAACGGCCAGGCGGATAATAAACCTGGAGAATGTTTTTTGTTTAACAGAAGCAATACGTTTTGCTATGAATAATGATACATCCAATCGTTATAAATTTGCTATCTTTCAAAAGTAAACAATTCAGCCAGTAAATGAACTTTCATCAATTCCTTCGGAACATTATTGCGTTTTTCCTCTGCTTTATTTTTTTTAAAGCATCTGCACAAAACGTAGAAAGGATCTATCAGCCCTATATTCAAACTGCCCAGTTATTTATGGCAGGTAACCAACAGTCGTTCCCAATATATACCCTCGGCGGGGGCGGGCTGCTTGAACTGGAATTTGATGATATGGAGGCAAGCGTAAAAAGCTACTACTATAGTTTTGTGCTTTGCGACTACAACTGGAACCAACTTAATCTTAATCCATTTGATTATACAAAAGGGTTTACACAAAATCGCATTACTACCTATCGCTATTCTTCTCTTGCGCTTACCCGTTATACACATTACCAGGCATTTTTGCCTGATAAAAATTCTCAGCCAACCAGGTCCGGAAATTATCTTTTGAAAGTTTACCTGGATGGAGACACTTCCAAACTCGTGTTTACAAAACAAATGCTTGTACTGGACCAAAAAGCCACGGTTTCGGCCACGGTTATACAACCGTTCACAGCCGACAAATTCAATTCGCACCAGAAGATAAGATTCACTGCCAATATCAAGGGCCTGAACAGTTTCAGTGCCGCCCAACAAGTAAAAGTGGTCATCCTTCAAAACAACCGCTGGGATATTTCGCAGCGGGATATTGCACCCACTTTTGTACGTGGAGATGTACTGGATTATAGTGCCGAAAGCATTGCTAATTTTGCTGCAGGTAAAGAGTGGCGTTGGCTGGATATGCGAAGTTTTAGCTTACAGGGCGACCGTGTTGAGAATACCATCTACGGCAAGACCTCAACGGAAGTATTCGTAAAAACGGATATGGACAGAACGGGGCTGCGTTATATATACTTTCCTGACCTGGACGGCATGTATGGTATTATGACCCTTGATAATATCAATCCTTACTGGCAGGCTGATTATGCAACAGTACATTTTAGTTATGCGAGAACTGACGGTACCCAGTACCCGAACCAGGATCTTTACATTGCCGGCTATTTTACCGGGTACAAGATCGAAGACAAATGGAAAATGACCTACAACCCTGAAACTTTAAAATACGAGTGCAGTGCTTTTATGAAACAGGGATATTATAATTATACTTATATCGCAGTTGATAAAGATGACCCTTCAAAAAAAACCGAACTTGAAGGCAATTACTGGGAAACCGAAAATTCATATACCATCCTGGTGTACTATAAATCTTTTACCGACCGCAGCGACCAGCTAATTGGTGTGAGCTCTTTCAATTCAAGAAATGACAGGCCGGGCTTTAGCTTTTGAACGATTTGATAATTTGGTGATTTGAACAATTGATGATGAGGAAAGCTTCAAAATTTCGAAAGTTGAATACCAAATTATTAAATCATCAAATTATCAAATCGTTTTCCCCTATATTTGCAACCGGCAAGTCTTATACGGCCAGCTCCTGTTGAACTCCCCCAGGACCGGAAGGTAGCAAGGGTAGATGGTTGAGCGGTGCGATGTAAGTAACTTGCCTTTTTTTGTGCCCATACGGCTGATTTCGCAGCTCCTGAATAAAATAACGAATCCTAAAACCTAAGCTCTTTTATATTAAAAAAAGCATCCAAATAATTGCATATTAATCTTTCAATTGAATTAATTTCGCGGAAGTATTTTAATCTTTAAATCTAAAATAAAAACCCATCCGGGTTTGAAGTAAATAGTTATGAAATTTTTTATAGACACTGCAAATCTTGCACAAATCAAAGAAGCCAACGATCTTGGTATTTTGGATGGCGTAACCACCAACCCGTCTCTTATGGCGAAGGAAGGAATCAAAGGCCAGGAAGCTGTTATGCAGCATTATAAAACTATTTGCGAAATGGTAGATGGCGATATCAGTGCCGAAGTGATCTCCACTGACTTTGACGGCATCATTGCCGAAGGAAAAAACCTTGTGAAGATCCATAAGAATATTGTGGTTAAAGTACCAATGATCAAGGAAGGAGTGAAAGCAATAAAATGGTTCACTGAAAATGGTATCCGTACAAATTGTACACTGGTATTTTCAGCCGGCCAGGCGATCCTTGCTGCGAAAGCAGGAGCAGCTTATGTATCACCGTTTATCGGACGTATTGATGATAGCGGCTGGGACGGAATGGAGCTTATTCACCAGATGAGGCAAATATTTACCATGCAGGGTTATAAAACAGAAATACTGGCTGCGTCCATCCGCAATCCAAATCATATTATTAAATGTGCTGAAGCAGGTGCCGACGTTTGTACCTGCCCGTTAGACTCAATACTTGGTTTGCTAAAACATCCATTAACCGATATTGGCTTACAAAAGTTTTTGGAAGATGCGAAGAAGTTTGCTTAAACGGTATATCATTTATAAGAAAAGCCTGTTTTGTAAAAAAAACAGGCTTTTTATATTCGGGTGTCTAATTGAAGCTGATAAACCCAGAAATACCAGGGAAGTATTGTATGCCACTAATACACGAATTATATTCAGAGCGTCGGAAATAACTTCTTTATTGCTGCCACTACTACAAAAAATTCTGTAACTTTTTTATTCGTGTATTCGTGGCACTAAACCAATTCGGTTGTGTATTTGATGCTGAATATTGCCAGTGTGGATAAACACCGAATTTAATTGGCCGCAGTTAATTGGCGTCATCCTTTTTTCCTGGATCCGGCTTTGATCTCTTCCAAAACCTGCTCCTGCGTCTTCAATGGCCCGTCTTCTTTCTTTTTGACGTAGATCGTAAAATCTTTGCGAACGGCCGGGTTATTTTTTAGCACAACATGGATGTTTATTTTTGCTTCCTTACAATCTGGTTCAACCCATAAACTATTGCCGGAAAATTTTCCATGAGAGCTGGAAAAAATAAGTTGCGTACTGTCAAGTGGTAAATATTTTCCATTGGATAAGAGCCCGTCTATATTAATATAATTATACGTGCCCTTTTTTAAACTGTCGGTATAAAGGTGAACATAAATGCTATCAACTTTCTGTGCCTTAACGGCAACCGTAAAACTAAGCACGGCTATAATGAATAGTGTGATGAATTTGTACATGACAACAAAGATGATCTAATTAAATAAGTTTATAGTTAAGGGCTTCATAAAAAATGATCTATTAAAACAACACATCATTATACTCTTCTCTTTTTTTCTCAAGCACTTTTTTAGCAAAAGGGCAAAACGGCATGATCTTAAGATGATGGGCCCTTGCATATGCCACCGCATGATCAACCAATTGTGCGCCAACCTGCTTTCCTTTTAATTTTTCATCCACTTCTGTATGTAAGATCGTGATAATGCCAGGAGCAAGGGAGTAATCCATTTCAGCCATTTTTTCATTGTCTATTTCAACAAAAAACATTCCCTTGTTATTTGACTCTTTATCTTGAATAAGCATGTGTTCATTTTTTATGAATGTACAAAATCTGTTTGAAATTAAATAAGCAGTCATCGCAGGGCTGGATTATCAGCATAAACTCGTTATCAGCAATAAGTAGTTGATCCGGCATTACTGAGCTAAACCTTTCCGTGCAGCCTGATTTTGAAAAGTTATTGGCCTATGCTTTTTGGAGGCCGTCAATCGCTCCCGCGTACAGAGCCGTTGATAAACTCAAACTAACAATTACTTATTAAATGATTTTCCAACTCATAGGCGACTGAAATTTCAGAAAAGTTTTTTAGTAACGGATTTCTTCCCTTAATTGCAGGAATTGTTGCAGCGGCCTGATCCGAATCCTACTGATAAAGAAACAAACAATAAAATATATCCTGTGGTTAAGATTCTTGTTTTTGATAATTATGATTCGTTTACCTACAACCTGGTTCACCTTGTTGATAAAATAACGCATACTAAAATTGATGTTTTTCTCAATGATGAAATTGAGTTGGATGAAATAAAAAAATATGACAAGATCATTTTGTCGCCCGGCCCCGGAATACCTGCTGAGACCAATCTATTATTGCCTTTAATTAAGGAATATGCGGCTACTAAATCCATCCTCGGTGTTTGCCTCGGCCACCAGGCAATTGGCGAAGCATTTGGCGCAACCCTGAAAAATTTAGATACCGTTTTTCATGGTGTTGCAACAGCAGTAAAAATTGTAAACCAGGAAGCATCGCTTTTCAAAAACCTTGGTTCCAAAGAAATGGTAGGAAGGTATCATAGCTGGATCATTTCAAGAGATCATTTACCGAAAGAACTGGAAATTACTTCTGTTGATGAAGATAATTATATCATGTCCATCAAGCATAATAATTTTGACGTACAGGGATTGCAATTTCACCCTGAGAGTATACTTACTCCATGTGGTGAAACAATAATAAGGAATTGGTTGAGCAATTAACACTGTATTATTTTAATTCCTAGCTTTAAGTGAACGGACCGAATTAACTAAATTAGAAATGGCATCAGTCAATAAATAAAAATAAACAAGATGAATATTAAAGTATGTGGCATTACCAGCATGAAACAATTGCAACAACTTGAGATGCTTAATATTGATTTCGCCGGTTTGGTCTTTCACAAAGATTCTCCGAGGTATGTTGGAAATCAGATTCCAAAAAAAGAGATCAAAACCGCAGATATGGACCTTAGAACCGTTGGGGTTTTTGTGAATGAAAGTTATGATACGATCCTACACACGGTGGAAGATTATGGCCTTGATATGGTTCAGCTTCATGGTGATGAAACAGCAGAGTTCTGCGAAGCAATTGCTGCAGAAACAGAAGTGATCAAAGTTTTTCGGATTGACAAGGATACCAAAAAGCCCATTGATCATCTATTGAAAGAATATGATGACGCCTGTGATTATTATTTATTTGATACAGCGTCCACAACGATGCTCGGTGGGACAGGAGAAAAATTTGACTGGCAAAAAATAAAAGACAGTAAAATTGAAAAACCTTTTTTCCTGAGTGGAGGAATCAGTCCGGAAGATACTTCTGTAATTAAAAAATTAAAACATCCCGATTTTTATGGAGTTGACCTGAACAGCCATTTTGAAAAAGAACCTGGAATAAAAGACATGGCTCTTTTGCTTAAATTCATCACAGGCATGAAAAATAAATAATGGCTTGCAGCTTATAAAAAAAATAAAGCATGATTAAAAATTAGGCATGATTACCGGGTAAATTCAGGATGATCAAGCAAGTTCTTCATACAAAAAGTAGTGACAGGATAGGCTGGACTTTCGTATCGGCGATTCCGGGTTCCCCTTCACAAATTTGTTTTGACCAGGAAAAACCTGGTGATAACCGCAGGAGATTAAACTGTGTGCGGGGCTACAGGACAAAGCAGGATTTTACGGTTCATTTAGCTTACAAATGTCAAATAAGGAACATTTGATCAAATTTTCCTCGAATGGTTAGGAAAAAATGCTAAAAACAGGGTAAATTGCAATACTGCGCTCGGGCAGGTTAAAAAATACTATGATGAAGCAATCTTTTCTTTTTTTATTATTGTTGCCAATGATCGGACTTGCGCAGCTAAAAGCAAAAAAAACAACAACTAAGGCACCGGTCGAAAAAACAGCCCAGGCCGCCGCCGACAGTTATCTTATAAATGCAACAGTCACAGGATTTCCGGAAGGGACAATTGTTGATCTTTTGAATGGCCAGAATGGGCAGCCAGAATTGAGCTCTACCGTAGTCAACGGGAAATTTAGCTTTGGAGGAAAATTAGCTTTCCCGGATTTTAAACTCATCTCTTTTAACAAAGCTGCTCCTTATATCACGTTGTTTCTTGACAATAGCACCGTAACCATTACTGCACAAAAAGATGCATTGGAGCAAGCCGTGGTGAAAGGATCGCCTACGAACGATGATTTTAATGTTTTTAACAAACTGCTTAAGCCCTATGATCAATTATTTCAACCGGAAGGAAATAAAGATTCTGGAATGATAAAAACCGCTGCAGGTTTATTGGAAAATTTCGCAAGAAAATATAAAAGTTCTTTCGTGGCGCCATTGGCAATTTACAGGAACAACCTGCTAACGGGAAATGCTATCCTAATGGAAGAGTTGTATAACAATATGAGTGACCAGGTTCGCACTTCGCCAATTGGTGGATTTATCGCCCAACAAATAGCTGAAGCTAAAAAGAATCCAATTGGAAAACCATTGGCTGATTTTTCACAACCTGATACTTCCGGCAAAATGGTGAGCCTTTCATCTCTTAAAGGCAAATACGTGTTGGTTGATTTCTGGGCAAGCTGGTGCGGTCCTTGCCGCCAGGAAAATCCAAATGTGCTGAGTGCTTACAACAGGTATAAAAGCAAGAATTTTACTGTACTTGGGGTATCTCTTGATAAATCCAAGGAGCCATGGCTCAAAGCGATCAACGATGATGGATTGGTTTGGACACATATCAGCGATTTGAAAGGTTGGGCCAACGGCGTTGCCCAACAATTCCAGATACAAAGTATTCCTCAGAATTTTCTGGTAGATCCTTCAGGAGTTGTAATTGCGAAAAATCTTCGTGGATCCGCACTTGATAGTAAGCTGGAGAGTTTGTTGAAGTAGGTTCATTTGTTGACTAAGTTGATAAGGAGGGCCTTGTGAACATTATCATCTGTATTGACCTTTCAACTGGCGTTTATACAACTGCACAGCATTCTCCAACCCCAAATAAATAGCATCACAGATCAATGCATGCCCAATAGATACTTCCAATAATCCTGGTATGTTCTGAGAAAAATATGCAAGATTATTCAAATCAAGATCATGCCCTGCATTAATACCTAAACCAAGTTCATTCGCTTTTAATGCTGCAGCAACATAAGGCGCAATTCCCGATTCCCGGCCTGCCTGCCGGTAGGCAAGGTTCCCACTTGCCGCTTCATGGGCATATGACTCTGTATAAAGTTCTATCCTGTCCGTTCCCGTTAGTTTAGCTGCTTCTACCATTTTCACATCCGGATCTACAAAAATGGAAACCCTTATCCCTTCATTTTTGAAAACTGAGATAATGTCTTTTAAATAACCACCGTGTTCAATCGTATCCCAGCCATGGTTGCTGGTAAGTTGTCCCAATGCATCTGGCACCAATGTTACCTGGGTGGGTTTATTTGCCAATACAAGTTCCACGAATTTTTTTTCTGTTGGATTGCCTTCAATATTAAATTCTGTTGTGATTACTTTTTTTATGTCGAAAACATCCTGGTAACGAATATGTCTTTCATCCGGGCGTGGGTGAACGGTAATGCCATCTGCGCCAAAACGCTCGATGTCTTTTGCAGCTTTAATAAGATCAGGGTTGTTGCCACCACGGGAATTGCGAAGCGTTGCAAGTTTATTTATATTGACAGAAAGTTTTGTCATGGTAATGATTTCATGCAAAGATACAGGGCCAGGTAAACGCTGCAAGCAATTCTGCACGCTTGTTATCGTCAGTAATCGCTTCGGTATTTAGCATAGTGAAATCACTGAAAATGCGAATAATCTCAAATGCTTTTCATTTCATCTTTGTGCCTTTGTGTGAAATTCCTACATTTATCCTCTAAAAATAACGCATTATGAATTATGATCAAATCGCTTCCCTTATCGGGACAGAGAATGAAAAACTGTTGACACACAATTGTACAACCATCCCGAAAGACAAACTCATTTTACCATCACCTGATTTTTTAGATAACGTGTTTGGTATGTCTGATCGGAATATTCCAACCCTAAACAGCCTTTCCAGGATATACAATACAGGTAGATTGGCTGGAACCGGTTACCTTTCCATTCTTCCTGTTGACCAGGGTATTGAACACAGTGCTGGTGCATCTTTCGCTCCAAATCCCATTTATTTTGATCCTGAAAATATTATTAAACTTGCTATTGAGGGTGGATGTAATGGTGTAGCTTCTACTTATGGCGTACTTGGTATTTTAAGCAGGAAGTATGCTCATAAAATCCCATTTATCGTTAAGGTAAATCACAATGAATTTCTTAGCTATCCTAATAAGTTTGATCAAACCATGTTTGGCTCAGTAAAAAGTGCCTGGAATATGGGTGC
>JBDSBG010000050.1:0-13402 GCA_039921685.1 Ferruginibacter sp. | reverse complement strand
GTTGGTGGAGCGCCAACCATTTTGGGTAATTCCAATGGCGGTAATAAGTCAAACATCATTGCAACAAATATTGTATGCAGAAATGGCGTTGTACACCTGATCGACAGAGTACTGATACCATAAATCCTACTGAAAAGTAACTATGCATCAACGGTGAACAAATCATTTCCTGTAACCGTTGATGCATTTTAATATCTTCCGTTATGTTTGGCCATAAGTACAGGTATGTTTTCATCTTAATACTGTCATTGTACACATATCTTAGTACGGAGTTGTGCCAGGTGTACTATTATTTTCACATCGAGATTGAATGGTATTTTGCTTTTCTTACCATTGCAGCTATAACTACTGCTGTATGGGAATTCAACCGTTTATCTGAACCCTTTTTTAGGGCCCATATTTTATCGCAATCAAATAAAATAAAAGGGCTGCTTATCTTTTTTTTAGTGGCGAGTTTTGCTACTACTATTCTTACAACAATGATCGTGCTGATCATAAGCATGGTATTCCATAACCACACGTTTAAAGAAACGGTAATTCCCCTAAAATTAAACCTCATTTATGCATGGCTTGCCAATTTGTTGTTCCACCTGCTGAATGCGATCGTATTTTATTTTACTGAATATAAAACCAAGTTGCTTGAAGCGGAATCTTTTAAACGGATGTCTGCACAGGCAGAACTGCAAGTTGTAAAAAATCAGATCAACCCGCATTTTCTATTCAACAACCTCAATGTTTTGTCTTCCCTGATATTGCAGAACAATGCAGATGCAAATAAGTTTATAGAAGAGTTCTCAAAGGTCTACCGTTATATTTTAAAGAATCATGAAAAGGAACTGGTTGCACTGGAAACCGAATTGCATTACATTGACCCTTATATTTTTTTACTTAAACAAAGATTTAAAGACGGCCTTCAGGTGTTACTGGACATACCTGAAAACTACCGTCAATTCCTGATCGTACCCGTCGCATTGCAAATATTAATTGAAAATGCGATCAAGCACAATATAATCAGCAGGCAAAAGCCACTTTATATCTCTGTACATGTAAATGGTAATAACACAATTGTTGTATCTAATAATTTACAAACGAAACTTACCATAGAAAGGTCATCAGGAATCGGCCTGCAGAATATTATTAAAAGATATAGCATGGTTAGCGAAAGGCAGGTTCAGATAAGCAATGAAGACAATGAATTTACCGTAGTTCTTCCATTGATCCAGGTAAACTAATTTTATGAATGTACTTATAGTTGAAGACGAATTACTGGCTACAGAAAGGCTTAAATTATTATTAAGTCAATACGATCCTACCATCCAGGTGGCAGGAACCCTTGAAAGTATAGAAGAAACTGTACAATGGTTAAAAACACAACCGCATCCCGATCTTTTGCTGATGGATATAGAATTATCTGATGGGCATAGCTTTGAAATCTTCCGGCAGGTGCGTTTAGACCGTCCCGTTATATTTACAACTGCTTATGATAATTATGCGATCAATGCTTTTCAGCATTTCAGCATAGATTATATTTTAAAACCGGTAACGGCAGAGGCTTTGGCAACAGGTATACATAAATACAAAATCATGTCAAAGAGTTTTCATTCACCAGATTATGACGGATGGGCGCAAAATCTAAAAGAGAATTTTACCCGGCAATACAAAGATCGTTTCCTTTCAAAAATCGGGCAACGGGTTTTTTTTATTCAAACGGCCGATGTCGCCTATTTCTACGCCGATAATAAAACAGTTTATCTGGTTGATGGCGAGGGCAATAAATTCATTGTAAGTTATAGCATAGAAAAACTGGAGACTGTACTTGATCCACATTATTTTTTCAGGGTAAACAGGAAAATGATCGTTCATAGTAAAATGATCGACCTGGTAAAACCTTACCTGAACAGCCGGCTGAAATTATTCCTTAAAAACATTCATCATGCTGAGGCCATTATAGTAAGCCGGGAAAGAGTAGTTGATTTTAAAAAATGGGCGGAAGGGTAATACCATTTAAAAATTAATACTTGTCTGTCCGCCGATAGGCAGGCTCACCCTGACAGTATCAACTGTCATTTTAAAAAGAGCTTAATTTTTTTAATGAATGCCTCAGCCTGACAATTCTTTGTTGGCGCAGCTTAAATTTCGAATTGGTATAATTTCTAATCGGTATATTTTATCTTTTGTATAATAAAATAAATGCCGGAAATTGTATGGCATGCAGCACCTCGCACACCTTAGTAAGGATAAAAAAATCAAAAAGATCATCGGCCTGCAGCGGCCTTATGTTTTACAGCAACGTAAAAATATTTGCCTGCATCTCTGTTATTCAATCATGAGCCAGCAGCTAAGTACAAAAGTGGCTGATGTATTTCATCGCAGGTTCCTGGAACTTTATAAAGGAAAAGAACCAACAGTAAAACAGATTGCATCAACGCCTTTTGAAACTTTACGGGGCATTGGTTTGAGCAATGCAAAAGCAAATTATGTTTTAAATGTCAGCCGTTTTTTTATTGAAGAAAAAATAACAGATGCGAAGTTGCATAAAATGAGTAATGAAGAACTGATACAATATTTATCGAAAATAAAAGGCGTAGGGCAATGGACCGTTGAAATGATCCTGATGTTCACCCTCGGACGGGAAGATGTGTTCGCTGTCGACGATCTTGGTATACAACAGGCAATTTGTAAATTATACAAGATTGATGGAACAGACAAAAAGGCAATGAAGGAGCGCATGCTACAGATATCTTCAAAGTGGAGCCCGTACAGGACTTATGCTTGCAGGTATTTGTGGGGATGGAAGGATGGAGGTGAATAGTGAATGGAGAATAGTGAATGGTGAATGGAGAATAGTGAATAGTGAATTGTGACAAGGGAATAGTAAATGGTTCAAGTATGCGGGCTCGTTTTTGTATCGAACAATAATAGAAAGCTATTTTTAATAAAAACCTTTCACATCTTCACTATTGACCATTGACCATTGACCATTCACCATTCACCATTCTTTGCTGCTAACGTGCCTCAAACCTTTGTCAACGATATGTTAACGCCACCAATCCTCCTGAATTTGTAATATTATTGCAGCGTGAAGTTCAATAATATCAAGATCGTAGTATTTATAGGCATCATCGCCTTTATAGGAATTATTGTTATAGAGGTTTATTGGTTGAGGCAGGCATTTGACCTGGAAGAAAAGAAATTCAGCCAGAATATACAGGTGTCGTTGCTGGAAGTAGCGAATGAAATTGATGCTTACTATGGCTACCAGGCGCCACTGATCAATCCCGTAAAAAAGGTATCTGAAGATTATTATGTTGTAAATATTCACAACGACTTTGAAGCCAAGTTGCTTGAACTCTACCTCATAAATGTTTTTGCAAAAAAAGGCATCAACACAGATTTTGAATACGCCATTTATGATTGCGAGTCTGATAAAATGGTATATGGAAGTTATGTGAATATGAGTAAGGCCGGCAAAGAAAAGCTACCTGCTTTCTTTCCTAAAGTGAACAACCTTGTTTATTATTTTGCAGTGAGGTTTCCCGACAAAGCCACTTATATTATTACTTCTTTAAAATTGTGGATCATTCTTTCACTCATTATGATCATCGCATTAGTAATTTATTTATATTCTATTTATGTGATACTGCAACAGCAACGTTACGCAGAATTACAAAAGGATTTTATCAATAACATGACGCACGAATTCAAAACACCGCTAACATCCATACTTATAGCTTCTAATTACCTGGTAAAGCATGAGCAACTTGCATCTGATCCGAAACTGGAAAAATATGCCCAGATCGTAATTGAGCAAAGTCAGAAATTAAACAGCCACGTTGAACATATTCTTAGTCTTGCTAAATCTGATATCACACCAATAACGCTCAACAAAACTTCATTTAATGTACTGGAAGTGATAAATAATGTAATTGACACAGTGAAGCTTAAATACGAGACTGCAGAATTTAAAACAGACGTTTCTTCAACAGCCATCAAAATAACAGCCGATGAATTTCATTTTGCAAATATCATTTATAATTTTTTAGACAACTCTGTTAAATATTGTGATCAAACGCCCCATGTATTGGTAAAAATAAACCAGGAGGCGGGACAGGTCGTCATCCAGATCATAGATAATGGTATAGGCATTCCGGCAAAATACCAGAAGCATGTATTTGAAAAATTTTACCGGGTGCCGGGCAATAAAAATGCAGAAATAAATGGGTTCGGGCTCGGGCTATACTATGTGCAAAAGATATGTAAGTTGCACCTGTGGAAATTATCTGTTCAAAATAATCAAACAACAGGAATTACTATAAAATTAGTTATTTAATCATGTCAAAAAAGGCCCGGATACTTTATGCCGAAGATGATCAAACGCTTGCGTTCTTAACCGCAGACAATCTATCCCAGCAATACGAGGTTGATCACTATGCAGACGGCGGCGCATGCTTAAATGCGTTTAAATCCCATAGTTATGATATTTGCATTTTTGATGTGATGCTTCCAGGCATGGATGGATTTGATCTTGCGACTGAAGTGAGAAAGATCAATCAAAACATTCCCATCATTTTTTTATCAGCAAAAACGCTGAAGGAAGACAGGATAAAAGGATTACGGCTGGGTGCAGACGATTATCTTGTAAAGCCCTTCAGCATCGAAGAACTCATTTTAAAGATAGAGATCTTTATTAATCGTTCGCAAAAAAAAGATCCGGCACAAACCCAATTGTATAAAGTAAGCAATTACTTTTTCGACCCGGCTAATTTTAGTTTGAAGAATGATCACGAAGAAATTAACCTCACGCAAAGAGAAGCTGAGCTACTTAAATATTTTCTTGATAACAAAAACCAGGTATTGAAAAGGGAACAGATATTAAATTCACTGTGGGGACAGGATGATTATTTTTTAGGACGAAGCATGGACGTATTTGTATCCAGGCTTCGTAAAATATTTTCAAAAGACGATAAGGTGAAGATTGAGAATTTGCACAGTATTGGGTTTAAGTTCGTTGATAAAAGTTGATACAGTTAATAAAGTTGAAGATGATAACAAGGCAAGGCTTTATAAACAATCAACTTATTCAACTTTTTCAACCTTTAACCACTCGATAATTTCCTCCAAATGCTTTTTATCGATCTCATCAAAATGATCCGGTAGCTCACTGTCAACATCGAGCACAGCAACCACTTCATTATCCCTGATGATTGGTATTACAATTTCTGATTTTGATAAACTACTGCATGCAATATGCCCCGGGAATTTTTCTACATCAGGAACAATTAATGTTCTGGCTTCCGCCCAGCTTGTTCCACATACGCCTCGACCCTTTTTTATCCTGGTGCATGCAACCGGGCCCTGGAATGGCCCAAGAACCAATTCCTCTTGTTTAACAAGATAAAACCCCACCCATAGCCAACCAAACTGTTCCTTTAATGCGCCTGTTATATTTGCAAGGTTCGCTATAAGATCGGGTTCAGATTCGATCAATGCTTTTACCTGCGGCAGCAATGTTTTGTACTGCTCCTCTTTATTTCCTGTAGCGATCACTAAATCTTCTGCCATGCAACAAAGTTAATTGATTTGGTAATCGGTGATTTCACATCCAGGAATTAAAAGTTCAGAAACCTGGGTCCACCTTTAGCCGAATTATTAAAGCAGGAATCAGTAGATCGTATTCGTGGCGTGAATTTTGGGAAGGCATTGTTAAATCTTATTATGGAAGGATATCATCTTTATAAAATATGCATTGACGCGTGTCTTACATGTGCAGCTTTATGTAACCATTGTGCTTCTTCCTGCCTTAAAGAAGATCCGGCGGCGATGAAAGCTTGTATACAATTGAATTTGGAATGTGCAGCAATATGTTATGCAACTGCGCAACTCATGAGCCTCAATAGTGATAAGGTGAAAGAACTTGCAAAGCTTTGTGCAGTGATGTGCGACGCATGCGCAGAAGAATGCAGCAAGCACACAAGTGATCATTGCCATGAATGTGCAGCGGCCTGTACAACATGTGCTGATGAATGCGAAATTATCTAAACCAAATTTTGGGAGTTGTTACGGTTGTCCTTTGCCGATTAAAGAAGCTACTTTTAGCAAAAGAGTTTCAACATCAAATGGCTTGGGTAAAAAATCGTTGGCACCGGCATGAACTGAAATTTGTGCAAGCCCTTCGGTGGCGGATACCAGCATTATTGGAATATGTTGAGTAAGCGGATTATCTTTCAGGTGCCTGCATATTTCAGCTCCATTTTTACTGCCCAATTCATTGTCGAGTAAGATCAGGTCAGGGTAGATATGGTCTTGTAAAAAATGAAGATCGCCATTTCCATTGGTACTAACATTATAGCCTGTGTTTCGGAGGATAAGCGACATGATGTTAATGATCGAAGCATCATCATCTACAATCAGTATGGTCTTATTATTCTCCATTGTGTAACCGGATCAGTGCAGCCCTTTATCATCAAAATCGGTTCCAGTTTTTATTCATTTTTAAAAAGGCCATTGATAAGAGCTGCTTCAAAACCTTTTTGCAGCAGGTAAGCGTACACTTTTTGTTTTTTTATAAATATATTCTTTTCGTCTTTTAATGTTTTCATCTTCGCTTCCCACAGATTACAAAGCGTCTTTTCATAGTCGTTATCATCAATGGATCTTAAGGCAGCTTTTATACAATATTCGCTTACGTTATTTTGCTTTAATTCATATTTTATTTTTACGCGTCCCCAATGTTTAATTCGGAATTTACCGCCAGCGAATGCAATGGCATACCGTTCTTCATTCAGGTAGTTTTCTTCTATTAATTGTGCCAGGAGCGCTTCAACTTCTTTTTTGTAAAGTCCGAAACTGTATAGTTTTTCTTTTACCTGGTAATGGCTTCTTTCCTGGTACGCACAATAATGTTTGATCTTTTGAAGCCCTTTTTCTATGCCGATATTTTTTTGTTGCATGTGTTTGATTCCGGGTTCAATATCCGATTAAGAGCTGGTTTTGTACCACAATCCATTGATTTTTATTTTTTCCCCTTTAAAAGGTCAAATTGCCCTGCTTGGCAAAGAACAACGGGAAAGGGCCCGCGGCCTCATGTCCCTCTTCCAGTGCCCCGTTTAGCTTCCAAATTATCTTGCTTTCATTCCCTGCAATCTTTTATCTTTGAGCACTTATTAAAAAAATCATATGAAGTTTATCGTTTCTTCTTCGGCGCTGCTCAAACAACTGCAACAAATCAGCGGAGTAATAAATGCCAACACCGTTTTACCAATACTGGAGGATTTTCTATTCGAGATTGACAAAAACAAACTCACTGTAGTTGCAACTGACCTTGAAACTGTTATGAAAGTACATATGGATATAGAGGCTAAGGATACAGGAAAGGTTTGTATTCCGGCTAAAATCCTTTTGGATTCGTTGAAAAATATTTCAGAACAGCCACTTACATTTAATATTGATAAAAATTTTGCTGTGGAAATCACTTCCGATAACGGCAAATACAAAGTCATGGGAGAGAACCCTGATAATTTCCCACGTGAACCGGCAGCGGACGATGCAAATGCATTTACCATGACCTCAACAGCACTTGTAACTGCTATAAACAAATCGCTGTTTGCGGTTAGCAGCGATGACCTTCGGCCCGCTATGACCGGAGTGTTCTTTGAACTGGATAAGAAAGGACTCACATTTGTTGCTACAGATGCACACAGGCTCGTACGTTATACCCGTACAGATGTGCAATGTCCAAAAAAAGATTCTTTTATCGTTCCAAAAAAGCCATTGAATCTTTTAAAGAGTGCTTTGCCGGATAATGATGATGAACTGACAGTTTCGTATAACAGCAACCATCTTTTTGTCAAGCATGGCGGAACAGAGCTGGTTTGCCGCCTCATTGATGCACGTTTTCCCGATTATAAAGTGGTGATACCTGTTGACAATCCTTATAAAATGGTTGTGATCAAAAATGATTTTCAAAATGCCCTGCGCCGTGTAAGTGTATTTAGTAACAAAAGTACTAACCAGGTTGCACTCACGATAAGTGGTAACCAATTGCAACTTGCTGCGCAGGATGTGGATTTTAGTTTTGAAGGAAATGAACGCATGGCCTGCCAGTACGATGGCGAGGACCTGCAGATTGCTTTCAATGCTAAGTTTTTAATTGAAATGCTTAATGGCGCAGATACAAACGAAATAAATATGGAGTTAAGTACTGCAACCAAAGCTGGAATTATCAAACCTTCTGAACAGGCGGAGAATGAAGAAGTGTTGATGCTGGTGATGCCCCTGATGTTGAATAATTAATTGTTTCATTATACATTTTATTAAACGCTTTCAATTTGAAGGCGTTTTTTTTGTTTAATGATCTCAATTGAAATTGGTCAAAAATAATTAGAAACAAACTGATAAATATTTCCTGAATCTCAGGCTTGAGCTTGTCGAAGTCGCCTTCTGGTCTTTACACTGATTCACTATGCTCAATATATTAATAACCGGTTTTAACCCGTTGATAATATAAGAAAGTTGAAGACAGAGATCCGTAGGTTCGGAATATATTCATTGTAAAGTATTGCTACCTCAAAACGATGGGCGGAACTTAAGATTCTCGGCAATATCAACATTGATAACAGCGGATTAACATCCGTTGTAACAGAAAGGAGCCCACAGCCCTGCTCACGATTTTTATGCCTTTACTTTAAATTTCTCGATAGCATTTTTTGAAAAAGTACTTAAGATCAAACGGCCACTGATAGCCGCTCTTTCCAAAAGCAACGCATCCCAGTGTTCTGTTCCTTTCCAGGTAATTTTTTTCAGTTCTGCCATCGCTGCAGGATTTGAATGTGCAAGCGTGAATGCAAGGCGTTCTACAGATTCATCCATGTTTTCTACATTGGGATGTACTTCTGCAAACAACCCTTTTCGTTTTGCCCATTCATGATTGCGCCACATGGCTGCATCAATAGACAGTGCACTGAATGCGGCTACACCGATCTTCCTTTCTACAGCAGGGCCAACCACAAACGGGCCGATGCCCAGCGCAAGTTCACTCAATTTAATATCTGCCTTCTCTGTTGCAATGGCGTAGTCTGCTGCTGCTGCCAATCCAACACCACCACCTACACATTTTCCCTGCACCCGTGCAATGATGAATTTCGGACATTTACGCATCGCATTTATAACATGTGCAAAGCCACTAAAAAAATGGGTTCCTTCTTTTTCCGTTTTTATTTGCAGTAGCTCATCAAAAGAAGCTCCTGCGCAAAAGGCCCTGTCGCCGGCACTTTTTAATACGATCACTTTTGTTTCTGCATGTGTACCTGCAAAATGAATTTCTTTTGCCATCTCCTCCAATATCTTTCCCGGCAAAGAATTGCTTTGAGGATGAAAAAATTCGATTGTTGTCACTCCGTTATGTATCTCTGATTTTACATAACCTTCCTGGATTTCTTTAATACTCATAGTACCAATATTTAGATGTTAACCTCACCCCAACCCCTCTCCTTCAGAGATGGGCTAAGGCATTAAATTTTATTCTTCATTTCAACCATGGTTAAAATTGTTGCCACGCCTACGGTTTCATCCGTATCATCAAACATCTCAACCAGCCATTTTACGATCCCTTTTGGAATATCGGCACCTTGTACCATTTTCACTTCGGGATTTATTTCTTTTAATTCCTGTGCCGTTTTTTCCTTGCAGGTGAAACGAATGTACATAGAGGTTCCCGGGTAAACCGGTTTCGTGAACCGAAGTTCATCAATGCCATAATTCAATAGTACAGGATTTTTTTCGTGGCCATCAACAAACAAACCCGCAGCTGCACTCATAATAAAGTATCCGTGCGCAACCTGTTGTTCAAACATGGTGCCTGCAAAATCAGTAGCAGTTAGATGAGCATAAAACTGGTCACCACTCAATGCTGCAAACTTATCAATATCCTCTGAAGTTATTAATCTTTTTTCAGTTATAAGCTGGTCGCCGATATTTAATTCTTCGAAATATTTTTTAAAAGGATGTATGCCACCAACGTTCCCTTTCGCATGTGCCTGGAATACATTGCTGATCGCCGTTATCATTGTTGGTGATCCCTGGATGGCGGTGCGCTGCAGGTAATGCCGGATGCCACGCAAGCCGCCCATTTCTTCTCCACCGCCCGCCCTGCCTGGTCCGCCATGAACCAATAACGGCAATGGTGAGCCGTGGCCGGTACTTTCTTTTGCACATTCCTCATTCAAAACAAGGATCCTCCCGTGATGTGTAGCCGCACCTATTACATACGCTTTTGCAAGAGAAGGGTTGGCTGTAACAATCGAAGAACATAAACTTCCCTTTCCTTTTTTACTCAACTCAATGGCTTCATCCATATTTTTATAAGGCATGACCGTACTAACGGGACCGAATGCTTCAACATTATGAGGTTCTTCAGAAGAAAATGGCGTTTTATTCAACAACAATAATGGGCTTAGGAAAGCACCTTCTATTGCATCTGCATCAATTACGGCAACGCTATCCAGCGATCCATAAATAATTTCAGAAGAAGCCAATAGTTTTTGTACCTGGCTTCTTACTTCTTCACGTTGGCCCTGTCCTGCAAGCGAACCCATTCTTACTTTTTCATTCAACGGATTGCCGATGGCTGTTTTATCAAGTTCAGTTCGAAGTGCTTTCCAAACATCTTCCATTTTATTTTCGGGAACAAATATGCGGCGAATGGCGGTGCATTTTTGTCCTGCCTTCACCGTCATTTCTCTTTTTACTTCTTTGATAAAAATATCCCACTCAGGTAACCCGGGTGCAACATCACCGCCAAGGACAATGCAGTTCAACGAATCTGCCTCCATATTAAAAGGAACACTTTCTCCCAATATAGTTGGATGGGATTTTAATTTTAACCCGGTATATGCCGAACCGGTAAATGTTACCACATCCTGTGATTGAACGAAGTTGAGCATATTACCTGCGCTACCGCAAATAAGTTGCAAAGCACCTGCAGGCAGAATACCCGAAGCGACGATCTCTTTTACCACTGCTTCTGTAAGATAAGAGGTAACCGTTGCCGGTTTTACAACTGCGGGTACGCCTGCCAGTAAGTTAACAGCAATTTTTTCAAGCATGCCCCACACCGGGAAATTATAGGCGTTGATATGAACCGCCACACCTTCTTTGGGCACAAGAATATGATGGCCCATGAACGTATTTTGTTTACTCAGTATGATCGGGTCGCCGTCCAAACAAAAAGTTTCATCCGGTAATTTTCTTCGAAGCGATGCATTGGAGAACAAATTGCCGATACCACCTTCAATATCGATCCAGCTGTCAATTCTTGTTGCCCCGGATTGATAACTTATTTGATAAAAAAGTTCTTTTTTCTCCATGAGGTGCAAGGCGAGTGCCCGCAACATCCTGCCTCTTTCCTGGAAGGTCATTTTCCGCAAAGCGGGATTTCCTGTTTCTCTTGCATATTTTAAGATGGCTTCAAAATCGAGCCCATCTGAACTGGCATTTCCAATTGTTTTCCCGGTTACGGCATTATAAAGTAATTGTCCTTCTCCATCTCCTTCTATCCAACTCCCGGTTACATAATTTCCAAGCTTAGGCATACATATCGTTTGGTACAAAGTTATATTTGTATGGTTAACAATAATAGCCCGATATGAAAAAATTGCTCTTTTCGACAATGCTGATGTTCAGCCTTTGCCAGGCTACCTGTAAAAAAACGGTTTCCGATTGTAAAGGACCGGCTATTAACGATTGTATGTGTACGCATGAATACAAACCCGTTTGCGGATGTGATGGAAAAGAATATGGAAATGCGTGTACGGCTAAATGTGCGGGAGTGAAAAGTTGGTTGGAAGGCGAATGTAAATAAAAATTATGCAGGCTTCATCATCCGGTGTCTCAGCGGGGTCTTCACATAAATACACTTTCAATATTAATAAACCCGCTGTAGGAGCCCGATGAATCACATCATAGTAATTGACAATAGGTTCTAAACGTCAGGGTCGCCTAAAGGCAGACCCCGACTGAACATGAAAATTGCTCTTTTCGACAATGATGATATTCAGCCTTTGCCAGGCTACCTGTAAAAAAACGGTTTCCGATTGTAAAGGCCAGTTATTAACGATTGTATGTGCACGCAGGAATACAAACCCGTTTGTGGATGTGATGGAAAAGAATATGGAAATGCTTGTACGGCTAAGTGTGCGGGAGTGAATCATTGGGTGGATGGTGAATGCAATTAATTTACCTGGCAATAAGTATCGTTCGCCGTAAGAAAATTCTTATATTCAGGGTTGCATAAATCCATAATGAATGTATGACTAACTACAATTGTCGCCGGCTATATATAATACCTCTTATTTACCTGTTGATATTATTAGCAGGCTGTAAAAAAAAGCATGAGGCTATTTATGGCAACGTAACCATTGATGGCAGCGTGACGGACGCTATTTCCGGTGCCCCAATTCAAAATGTCGTGGTAAGAATGTATAACAGAAAATTAGTCCCCAATGGTTTCGGGGGCTCGGGACCTGTTACAGATTTCGATCGTTTTATTACAGACACTGCTGATGCAAATGGAAATTATGATTTCTCTCTCGAAGCTACAGGACAATATGAATTTGAAATAATCGCCGTTCCTTACAATGAGCAATATGTCAGCATATCCACCAGTAAAACCGGCCATATTAAAAGCAATGGTTTGCACGTTGTGAATTTATTAAGCGACCGGAGTGCTCATGCCAGGATCATTGTTACTAATACAGCTCCCCTCGATACCACTTCTTTGCTATATGTATCGTCAAGCCAGGGCGGGACTGAATATTTACGTGATTTTTACAGGGACACCATTCTGTATGTGAAAATTCAAGGTGGCCTCGATAACGAAGATGTGCTAAGATTGTATGGCACAGTCAGTCCCCCGGACAAATATGTAAAAGTATCAGCAAACCGCTGGGATACTGTTAATGTAAACTTTGATTATTAGCGGAAAAAATAGTTATAATGTGCTCATCAACTTGGATGTCTAAACGGGGTCTTCACACAAATAAACTTTGATGTCTCAGCGGGGTCTTCACACAAATAAACTTTTAACATTTATAAACTCGCCGTGAGACCCCGATGAATCAAACACATGGGCATGGGTTCTAGGCGTCTGGGTCGCCTCAGGCAGACCCCGACGGGACATGACGGCAAAATGTGCGGGTGTAAAAAGCTGGAAGGAAGGTGAATGTAAATGAAACATGCTGACTTGGATGTCTAAACGGGGTCTTCACACAAATAAACTTTTAACATTTATAAACTCGCCGTGAGACCCCGATGAATCAAACACATGGGTTCTAGGCGTCTGGGTCGCCTAAGGCAGACCCCGACGGGACATGAGTCCCCCGGACAAATATGTAAAAGTATCAGCAAA
>JBDSBG010000049.1:0-41456 GCA_039921685.1 Ferruginibacter sp. | reverse complement strand
ATTGCTTATACCCTTCGCCGTTATTGAATATAAGTATTCCTCTTTTTCAAATTTATTTGCAAACAAAAAAACCGGATCAACATCCACCGGTATTTCTAAATACGACCAATCCTTAAAGACAGAAGCCGAAAGAACGACAAAGGATACTTATCAATTAAATCAAACGAAAGAAAATGCAGCGGTAGCTAATGAGGTTAACACTCCTGCAGCTTCAGAGCAGAAACCTGATAATCCTGATCGACTTGCTGTCACGGCTGTTGATGATCCTGCCAAAACAGTTTCTGCCGTTGCTACAAACAAACACACAATTGATCCTAATGTTACTGATCCTGTAAGAGAACATTCGAACATAGTTGATGATCTCGTAAACAACAATTTACCTATAGCTAATAAAAGGATCACACACAAAAAGAAACAGCAGGTCCACATAACAGGCAGTAAAATTGAAAACGAGGTGGATGAAAACATTAACAAAGCAATTCCAAAACGAACTTATGCGTCCAAACAAAAATTTAAGGTTAGTATAAAAAATGTAGCCGCGACTACTGATGAAGATGATAATAAAATTGCTTCGATAGAAAAACCGACAGTAACCGTTGAAACAATTGATCAAAAAATTCTTCTAGAAGACAGCAATGCGATTGCAAAAAAAGAAGACACGTTAGCAAAGAGGGTAATGACTGATACATTGAAAGCAGTTGAAAAAGTTGATGGAGTTAAAAAAGTTGCTAAGGAAGAGAAGAAAAATAAACCTACTCAAAAGCATTTTTATGCCGGATTGGTATTGGGTCCAGATTTTAGTACGGTAAAATTACAGTCTGTTAAAAGAACAGGGCTGAGCTTTGGATTGATCGCCGGTTACAGCTTAAACAAAAAATTCAGTATTGAGACCGGTTTCCTTTACGATAAGAAAATGTATAGCAGTAAGGGGAAATATTTTAGCACCAAGAACATAACTGTTTATCCGAATTCCAGCCTGGGTTATGTGACGGGGCAATGCAGTATGTATGAGATTCCATTGAACCTTAGGTACAGTTTCCGTGAAAAGCAAAGTGCAAGCTGGTTTATAGTAGGCGGCATATCCTCGTACCTTATGAACAAGGAAAAATATGAGTACGATATAATATACATGGGTACCAGTTACCCGTATTCGCATGATTATAAATCACACGAAAATCAATTTGCTGCTGTAATAAATTTAAGTGTTGGTTATACACGTAAAATTGGCCGTTTAGGCGACCTGCGGATTGAGCCCTATTTAAAATTTCCGGTGAGTAAGGTTGGAACAGGCGAACTTCCTATTCAGAGTGGAGGGATCATGATTGGGTTTACGAGGAAGTTGTTTTAGGTGTTACTTACGGCATTGTGTTCATAAGATCAATTTAGGTTTTGATTGGGCTTCGTTTGCAGAACGACTTCTTTAATGTTCAATATACGACGTACAATATTCAATAATCATCGGAAGGTATTTTCATTGAACATTGTATACCTGCCTGCCGGTAGGCAAGGTGGTACGGTGAATATTGAAAATTTCTTTAAAATCCCAAACTACACAAGACTTCCTAATATTTAAAAAATTGAATAAAAACAAAGCCAGACTATGGCGGATTGGCTTTATATTAGCAACGCAACCAAAATAAATAATTCCACGTATTGGAATAGAACAACTGCTTTGCATGGATAAACTTTACACTGGAAAAAAAATATCTATCGTTGAACCTTCTGTTGCTGCAGCATTGCAGCATGTTGAAATGGAGCAACTGAAAAAGAAACCCGTTGAGTTTCCAGAACATCCTCATATAAACATCAGGCAATCATCTCCGCTGGAAAAAAAATTTAACCGCTTTCTCAAACGCAGTTTTGACGTAGTGGTTGCCATTCTCGCAATTATTTGCATCCTCTCCTGGCTGATACCATTGATGGCCGTAATTATAAAACTTGATTCAAAAGGGCCGTTATTTTTTCTGCAAAAACGGAAAGGATTGAATGGAAAAATATTTACCTGCATAAAATTCAGGAGCATGTTCATCAATGATGAGGCACACCTGCTGGCTGAACAGCAGAATGATAAACGTATAACCAGGCCGGGAAAGTTTTTACGGCTCATGCATATAGATGAATTGCCACAATTTTTTAATGTGCTAAGGGGCGATATGTCTATTATCGGGCCGAGGCCGTACATGATCTCAGAAAATAATCTTTTTGAAGATCTATTTGCTATATATAGTTACAGGCATATTGTAAAACCAGGGATGACGGGCTTTGCACAATCCTTTGGGAATTATGGCGCCTGTACCGACCTTCAAAAATTAAATCAGCGAATTCATCTCGATATTTTATATATACAAAAATGGTCGCCGGCTATGGATCTAAAGATCTTAGTTCGAACGATCAGGATGCTGGTGAGGAAGGTGATTTGGTGATTTGATGTTTGATGATTTGGTGATGGGGTGATTTGATGATGTTGTGATGTGAGGATGTTCTGATCTTGTGATGTGGTGATGTTGTGATTTGAAAATTTAGTGATGAAATATTTTTTCTGGATTTTTTTCTTGCATAAAGTGGGCTGACTTAACAAATGAAAAAGCAAATTTCCAGTATTGTAATCTGGCGTAATTTTAAAGGGTTTTAATCATTAAATTGTCAAATCAGCTCTTGAAGCAAGTTTTAAAAAATATTTTCTCCATTCTGAACCAGCGTGAAAAGCAAAAGCTCTGGATGCTTGCCATAGCTGATATTTTTATCAGCATACTCGATATTGGTTTCCTGGTTGCGCTGTTGCTTGTTATAAATTTTTATACACAAGCTGCCGGGACTGTTTCTCCAAAAATATTTCCCGCTGCTATTTTCAATGAGCAACCAGTTTTGCTTATGGCTGTTTTCTTTGGGTTGTTTGCTATGAAAAATTTATTCGGATTTTTCATTGCTAAAGTGCAGTATCATTTTGTGTATGATGTTGCATCAAGGTTGTCGAAGGAGAACCTGCTTAAATACCTAAACGGCAGTTACCTTGATTATGTGAATATTGATTCTTCGATCGTTAACAGGAAAATAAGCCAGCAGCCAATTGAATTTTGTCACTATGTGTTGAATGGGATGCAACAGGTTTTCAGCCAGGTGATTTTAATAGTCATAAGCATTATTGCAATACTTATTTTTAATCCTTTGTTATTTCCCCTGCTGGTACTTGTATTATCTCCACCGGTATTCTTAATTGCTTACTTTATGAAAAGAAAGCTGGACGAGACCCGCATACAGGGAAAAAAAACAAGTGAGCAATCCATACAGCACCTGCAGGAAGCGTTGACTGGTTTTGTGGAAAGCAATATCTATAACAAAAATGAATTCTTCACCAATCGCTATCATCGTTCGCAGTCAAAGCTCAACCATTACCTTGCTGAAAGACATAGTATTTTAAACATCCCCCCGAGGTTGATTGAAGTCTTTGCGATTTTTGGATTGTTTGCATTGATTGTAATAAATCATTTTACTGCACACAGCAGCTCAATACCCTTAATTACGATCGGCGCATTTATGGCTGCTGCCTATAAGATCATTCCTGGTATCGTTAAGATCATGAATGCCTTGAGCCAGGTTAAAACATATGCATATAGCAGCGAAGGTTTTGCAAATGAGATTAGAAATGCTAAAAATAACTCCGGCAATGAAGCCATTCGTTCCATAGCATTCGAAAATATTTCTTTCAGTTATCCTGGTAAAAAAATACTGGATGCATTTTCCTTCAGGATCGAGAGGGCTGACATGATCGGCGTTTCAGGTTTATCAGGGAAAGGAAAAACCACGATCGTTCATATCTTACTAGGATTTTTAAATGCTGAAGCGGGTGCTGTATATATCAATGAAAATATTGCAGGCCTGGAACGCAGGCAATCGTACTGGAATAAGATCACTTATATAAAACAACAGCCATTTTTCATTCATGCATCTATCATAAAGAATATATCCTTACAGGAGCATGAACATGATCCGGAAAAAATAAAAAGGGTCATTCAAATAACGGGGCTTGACAAGTTAATAAGTGATTTGCCCATGGGACTTGAAACCATCATCACCGAAAACGGAAAAAATTTCAGCGGTGGCCAGCGGCAGCGAATCATTCTTGCAAGAGCATTGTATAAAGACTGTGACATGCTTATTTTGGATGAACCATTCAATGAGCTGGATGAAGCCTCTGAACTTGCGATGTTGAAACAATTGCAGGCAATTTCCAATGAAGGGAAAATGATATTGCTGATCACGCATAACAAAACGGCGCTTTCTTTTTGTAATAAGAAAATCGACCTGGATGAACAGCAATGATAAAACATTGATCATCCTTAGTCCAGGCTTTCCAAAAGATGAAGCCGATACTACCTGCTTGCCGTTTTTGCAAACATTTGTCAGGAGCCTTGGCCATGCAGATCCAACATTGAAAATTATAGTACTTGCTTTTCAATACCCGTTTGTTTCGAAAGAATATGTTTGGGAAAATGTAACGGTGATCGCTTTCAATGGAAGGAACAGGGGAAAACTTCACAGGTTACTGTTGTGGGCAAGGGTTTGGAGGCGGATAAAAAAGCTGTTGCAACAAAATAACGTGATCGGATTTTTTAATCTATGGCTGGGTGAATGTGCCCTGATGGGAAAACATGCTGCCAAAAAATCAGGCCTTCCTTCATTCACCTGGATCTTGGGACAGGACGCAAAAGCCAACAATAACTACATCATCCGCATCAAACCAAATCCAAGGAGCCTTATTGCAATGTCTGATTTTCTTGCAGACAGTTTTGAAATCAATTTTAAAATAAGGCCGCAGCATGTTATCCCATTGGGAATCGATAAAAGACTTTTTCCACCAATGCTGGCAGAACGACCCATCGATATTCTTGGTGCAGGTTCACTAATTCCCTTAAAACAATATGAGGTATTTATTCAAATGATCGTTAAGCTTGCTGTCAAACGACGAGGCATAAAAGCAGTTATTGTTGGCGAGGGAAATGAACGTGAGAGGTTGCAAAAAATGATCGATGAAAATAGTGCGGGCAGCAATATAGAACTTGCAGGCGAAAAAAACCATGCAACCGTATTGTCAATGATGCAGCAATCCAAAATATTTTTGCACCCATCCAATTATGAAGGATTCAGCGGTGTTTGTTCGGAAGCGTTGTATGCAGGGGTAAAGGTTGTAAGTTATACGAGAGCGATGAAAAAAGATTTTAAAAACTGGTTTGTTGTTGAAACCGAAATGCAGATGCTGAAACAATTGGAAGATCTGTTGGATTATCCAAATCCTGAATATGAAAGGGTACTTGTAAATGATAGTGAGGAAACAGGAAGGGCGGTTTTAGCTTTATATACTTCGTAACTTTAAATTACATCATTCAAAATTTTATAAAGATCATCCGCAATATTTTTAAAAGAAAGATTTTCATGAAAATGATTTTCCACTGCGGCTGATTGCTCTGAAATATTAGTTGTTGAAACTTGCCGAAGTATTGTTGTTAAGGCATCTGCATTTCCTACAGGATATAAATAACCAACCTTTCCATTTGAAGTCATCTTCTTAAATGAAGGAATTTCTGTTACAATAGGAATACAGCCACAGGCGATTGCTTCCAGTAGTGCATAGCTGCTTGCTTCCCGATGGCTGCCGGAAATATAAAAGTCGGCAGCACTGTACCAGTAAGCAAGTTCATTATGATCAATTTTACCTATGAGTTTCACTGACTGCTTTAATGATTCAGTTTGTTCAATTATTCTATTTACTTTATCAAGCTGATCGCCCGATTGATAGATCATATACAATCTTGCAGCGGGATTGCTGGCAGAATATGTTTCAAAAGCTTTTAATACAGTAAATGGATCCTTAATAATATTAAGCCGCCCCACCCATAAAAAGTTATGTGTGCCTGTCATGCCCGTTCTTTGTTGACTCTGAGTCTTCTGTTTCCTTTTTAAAAAAGTTGACGCCTCTAATATTTCCCTGCATTTATTTTTATTACTGATGATCTTTCTATTTACCCATTCTGTTGCGTCATCATAACAAGTAAAAAGATAAGTATTGATACAACGATCTGCACATTTTTGAAAAAAACCTTTGATGCCTGGGTAGGGTTTATCATTATGATGCTGGGCAATGATCTTCACTTTTTTTCCCAATTGAAATTTTAGCATCATTAATTGCAATGGAAATATCAAACCCGCTACAATCACAATATCTGGCCGTTGTGTTTTAATATAGCAATGTGTTTTGAAAGGAATGTACCAAAACCGGTTTCGACTTTTAAAGAAAGTATATTTTACAGCATTGATATTTTCTGTACCCTCAAAATTTAAATGTTTTACAAACTGAATTTCAACCTTGTCCTTAATGAATTCAGCAAATCCGTTTGCGGGTGCGTGAATATTTAATACCGGCTGCGGCTTATCATACTCGTTATGGCTATGGTAAACCAGGTCAATTACTTTAAGCATGGCAGGCTATTGGCGCTGAATTAAGTGCTGAACAAGGAAATTCTGCTTCTGAATAATAACTCTTAATAGCTGTGATCAATGATGGCAGGTCCCCTTCAGTATATTTTACTGAACCATTTATCAGTATTGGTTTGAATGGACGAATGTCAAAATTTGTCTTCTCTAATGGCGATAATAATGAAGCATCAAACAATTTTATTGTTCCCTTATGAATTACCATCAATATATCTGAAGGGTTTGTTTTATAAAAATCATCCCATTGATAAATGCCAATCCCCGCTTTTGCAATCACAATATCAGCCTGCTTGCCAACCGCAATCTCACCGCCCTTTAATCCCCATACCGCGGCAGGCGTTTTAGTGATCATTTCAAATAATTGCTCATCGGAAACCAGTCGCATATCACGTGCAAGCCTCAGGTGCTGCCAAATATTCCAGTTACCAGTAAGGGTTGAATCTGTACCAAATAAGATGCTCGTGTCATTTTTTAATGTATTTATATCGGCCGTTTTATTCAAAAGAAATTTATTTGACTCGGGGCACCAAACGATCGCAGTAAATTTTTTTGCCTGGTAACTCGTCATAGCCACAGCATGAATACCGATCAACTTTCTTTTGAAAAAATTCCATCTTAGTAAATCACTAATTTCATCTTCGGCGCTTTGATCCACACCTTCGCCCGTATGAATCACACAAAATTGATTTATTTTAAAGGGATCATTCAATTTCCATTTCCAGTTTTTTTGAAAGCCCACAGAATGAAGATTTTGCAAGTCTTGTTTAATGGTTATGAGTGGATCATCGATTTTTAAGATATCACCATGATTGATAACGGTTGTTACTCCTGCAAGCAGGTTTTTATAAATGCCCCACTGGGTCCTAAGCGCAATTGGTATTTTTAAAACTGTATTTATTTCATCCTTATAACGGTCATGGATATCCTTTCCCCATTCCGTATAATTTTGATAACCCCCATTTCCCAGGGGAGGAAAGCAATTGAAGTCGAGATGATCGTGTGAGTTGATAAGGCCGGGGAAGGCTACAGCATTTTCAAAATGTAAAGCAAGCGCCTGGCTTTCTGCATTATCATTCCTGGGTGAAACACTGCTGATCATTTCTTCATCCACCCTAATGTCAACCAGGCTGTTACCAGGGATCAGCATCAGATTATTCAGCCACATGTTGTTTCTTTAAATGTAGTCCATAAATGATCGCCATTCCTTTGAACTGGTTGTACACATGCAAGGCATCCTGGTTTTCATAATATGATCGAACGGAATCATCTACAAATCTTTCTTCTTCCCTGATGGCGATAAGCCCATGTTTTTTACAAACTTCCTTTATAGTATACAGTGAATGCACAAAATTTATGACTGACATTTGTTTATCCTCGTGGCGAAAAGTTCTTTTCCCACCTTTTACAAGGGCATCGGGGTGAAAATCTGTAAGCAAAATATCTCCACCATTTTTTAGTACACGAGCCCAGGCGGCAATTGTTTCTTCCAATTCTTCTATATGAGCGATGGTAAGTGTTGAGACAATGCAGTCAAGTGAATCACTTGCAGTATCCAACAACCTGTTATCCGTGATCTTGCTTGCGACGGCTCCCGGGAATTTACACTTTAGTTTTCCAAGCATCCCTTCAGAAACATCATATCCCACTAAACTTGCCGGAGATTTAGCGTACAACTTCGGCCAATGACGCCCTGTTCCGCAACCAATATCAGCAACAGTTTTACCCGAGAGTTCAACATCTGCCAGTAAGGTCATAAATATTATCTCATCAAGATCAAGCATCAGGTTACCCGGCTGTACATCATACGAATCTGACCAAAGATCATACGCCTCGGATGAGGGCCTCGGTTCATTAGCAACAATTTTGTTTTTAAAAAAGGTTTTTAAGGCTCGGAGCATAAGTTTTGGTTCTTTGGAAAAGATAAATTATTATTAGATACGAACAACATAAAAATTGGTTGCCAGTTAGCACTTTTAATTTAGCTTTACGGGGCAACCCATTTACAATTACTTTCGTATTCAGGGTGGGCTTAGCCCTGTCAAATTTATATGAATAAAATATTATTATTCAATCCGAAGAGTGCAATTGCCAAACACCGGGTGCCAAATTCAATTTTAAACATTGCGGCGTCGGTAGAAGGGCTGTATCCATGGGTGATTGTTGATGGCAACCGGGAAGAAGACCCGGGCAAAAAGATCATGGATTACCTGGAAACCGGTTCTTTCAAATATATTGGCATCACGGTAATGCCTGGCCCACAATTAAAACAGGCTATTCCTATATCAAAAATGATCAGGGAACAGTATCCCGCCATTACAATAATTTGGGGTGGTTATTTTCCTACCAATCAATATAAAGTTGTTTTAAATTCCGGGTATGTAGATTTTGTTATCAATGGCCCGGGGGATCATTGCTTTCCCCGTTTAATAAAAGCCCTGGAGAATAACGAGCCATATGAATTGATAAAAAACCTTATTTATAAGTCGGGAGATAAGATAGTGAAATCGGTAAAAGAAGATTTGATTGAACAGGACGAATTACCGGATCTGCCATATGATAAACTGACTGATTTCTATTCAATGGATAAATATTTGGGCAAAACTTATCTTGGACAAAAAACACTCGCTTATCATTCAAGTATTGGCTGCCCCTTTACCTGCTCTTTCTGTGCAGTTGTTCCTACCTATGAGGCGAGATGGAAAGCAAAGTCAGCCCAACGAATTTATAAAGACATTAAGTACATAAAAGATAAATGGGGCGCAGATGCCATCGAATTTCACGACAATAATTTCTTTGTATCAGAAAAACGTACGATCGAATTTGCCACCTTGATCAAGCCCGAAAAAATGAAGTGGTGGGGAATGGCAAGGATTGATACGATGCATAAATTCAAGGATTCTACACTTGCGCTTCTCCGTGAGGCCGGCTGTACAATTATTTTCTTTGGTGCAGAAAGCGGCAATAATAAGATCCTTAAACAAATGGATAAAGGAGGGACTCAAACCGGGGACCAAATTGCTGAGTTTGCTGGAAGAATGAAACAGTTCGATATCATACCAGAATATTCATTTGTGCTTGGAACACCCGCTCCTACCCCCAAAGAAGTAGAAGAGCAAATTGATTTTGAAATAAGCTTTATCAAGAAAATAAAAAGCATCAATCCCGATACCGAGATAGTCTTATACACCTATAGCCCCGTCGCAACTGAAGGATCCGATCTTTATAACCAGGCCCTTGAAAAGGGATTCAGGTTTCCACAAACCCTGGAAGACTGGATAAGCCCGGCATGGGAAAACTTTGATATGCGGAAAAATCCATTGACACCCTGGCTTACTCCTGCAATGATCGATAAGATCAGAAATTTTGAAACCGTGTTGAATGGCTATTACCCAACTGTTACGGATATACGTTTAAATACATTCAAAAGAAAAGCCATTCATTTGGTTGCCGGCATACGATATAAAATAAACCTGCACAAATATCCATACGAGATAAAACTGCTGCAAAAAGTATGGAAATACCGCCAGCCGGAAATACAGGGTTTTTAATTATTAATATTCGTGACAGACGTTCATATCAATATCAAGGATAAACCCGCTTCAGCTGCATCCAATGATGCATTTGAAAAAATGTATTTGAGTATCAGGGAAAAAGAAAAAAGGGTTTATACCGATGAGGAGGTAGCAGTGCTGCCTCAAATCGCTTCAAGCCATATTCATTATAAAGAATGGCTGGTAAGAAAAAGATCGGCAAACAGGTTATTGAGTTACCTTAAAAAAAAGAAAGGGCCTGTTTCACTTTTAGAAGTGGGTTGTGGCAATGGCTGGCTTATTGCAAAAATGGCCACGATACCTCAATCACATGCAGTTGGTATTGATATCAACAATTTTGAATTAGAACAGGCAAGAAGGGTATTCAGGGGAAAAAACAACCTTGTGTTTTTACAAACTGACCTTGATCAAGTTAAGTTAAAAGATGAAAGATTTGATGTAATCCTTTTTGCTGCATCCATTTCTTATTTCAATTCTTTGGAAAATACTGTCTCGAAAGCTTTGTCTCTTTTAAATGAGAATGGTGAAATTCATATTGTTGACAATTTTCTTTACAAAAGATCTGAAATACAGGGCGCAAAAAAAAGGGCTTATGATTATTGTAAATCCCTTGGCCATGCAGACATGGCTGGGCATTATTTTCATCATTGTATTGAATCACTAAACCAATTCAATCATAAGATATTGTTTGACCCGTCAACATTGGAAAATAAAATTTTTGGAAACAGGGATCCTTTTCCATGGGTGTGTATAACAAAATAATGACCCTTCAGTCACTATATCAAACCTTCAACCGTTACAGGACATTACAAACGGACACGATCAGTAGCCTGCCGATCGTAATCCTGATGCCACATAGTTCCTGTAATTGCCGTTGCAGCATGTGTGATATTTGGAAAGGAAATCACAATCTTAAACAACTCACTGAAAAAGATGTGGTGGGATTGATGAATGCATTAAAAAAATTTGGAACAAAGCAGGTACTGATGTCGGGTGGCGAAGCTTTATTACACCCTAACTTTTTTGCCTTGTGCAGTATGATCAGGAAGGCGGGCATTCATATCACGCTGTTATCGACTGGCCTTACTCTAAAAAAACATGCGGAAAATATCATTACCCATGTAAACGAGATCATCGTTTCACTGGATGGCGATGAATCTTTGCATGATAGCATTAGAAATATTCCTGGTGCCTATCGCAAAATGCAGGAAGGTATTGAAACGCTCAGGTCTTATCGTTCATCCTTTCCCGTGAGTGCACGTTGTGTGATCCATAAGATGAATTTCAGGAGTTGGAGATCTATTATTGAAACGGCGAAAGGATCCGGGCTTGACAGTATCAGTTTTTTACCTGCAGATATCAGCAGCCATGCATTTAACCGGGAGGTTCTTTGGGCTGAGCCGAGGCAGGATGAAATCATTATTTCAAAAGAAGAGCTGCCGGAGTTGCTGGATATTATTGAAGAACTCATCTATGAATCTGCAGCTGATTTTCGGAGCCGTTTTATTTTAGAATCACCCGATAAAATTCGAAACATTTATTATTATTATGCGGCACAACATGGTTTAAATGATTTCCCATTTAAGAAATGCAATGCGCCCTGGGTATCAACCGTAATTGAACCAGATGGTGCAGTAAGGCCTTGTTTTTTTCATGATGTGATTGGCAATATCCACAATAATTCCCTGGAAGAAATATTAAACGGTGAAAGCGGAAAATCATTCAGGAAGAACCTGGATATGGAAAAGAATGATACTTGTATAAAATGTGTCTGTTACCTGAATCTTCATCCCAATGCAAACCCGGCCACTGGTTAGTGTATGAAAAAGATATTAATAACACATTCCTATTTTCTCCGCTTTGACCCAAAACAATGGGCCACGGGTAAGCCGTATGCGCCATTGGGGACTTTGTATGGAGCATCTGTACTTAGGGAAAAGGGTTATTCCGTTTCTTTTTTTGATACCATGTTTGCTCATACTGCGGAGGAGATCATTCCAAAACTCGAAAAAGAAAGGCCGGATATCTTTATCATTTATGATGATGGATTTAATTACCTCACAAAAATGTGCCTCACCAATATGCGTGATGCAGCTTTCGCAATGACGCGATTTGCAAAACAATTGAATTGCAAAGTGATCTTCTCCAGTTCTGATTCAACAGACCAGTTTGAAAGGTATTTGGAAAATGGTGCCGATTATATCATCATTGGCGAACCAGAACAAACACTATTAAAACTGGTTGAAGCGATTGATAACAATGCCGATGTATCTACCATTGATGGAATTGCATTCATACAAAATGGCAACACAATAAAAACAAAACGCTCGTCTGTTTTGAAAGAGCTGGACAGCATTCCTTTTCCTGCGTGGGATATGATCGACCTGTCGCCTTATAAAAATATGTGGATGAAGAGCAGCGGTTATTTTTCCATGAACATGGCAACTACAAGGGGCTGCCCCTTTAAATGCAATTGGTGTGCGAAACCAATTTATGGTAACAGGTACAATTCAAGATCGCCACAAAACGTGGTAGCAGAATTAAAATTGCTGAAAGAAAAGTTTAATTACGATCATATCTGGTTCTGCGATGATATTTTTGGGTTGAAGCCAGGTTGGGTAAATGAATTTGCCAATGAATTGGAAAAAGAGCAGCTAAAGCTCAGGTTTAAGATACAGGCAAGGGCGGACCTATTGGCAGATAAATTTGAAATTGCTGCGCTTAGCCGTGCCGGTTGTGACACGGTTTGGATGGGTGCCGAAAGTGGCTCTCAGAAAATACTGGACGCTATGGACAAAGGCACCAGCATAAAACAAATTGAAACATCAACAAGACTGATGAGAGCACACGGGATCAAACCATGTTTCTTTATACAATTCGGCTATCCCGGTGAAACAAAAACGGATATCGACCTCACTATAAAGATGATCAACAGGTTGTTGCCGGATGAACTTGGTATCTCTGTTTCATATCCTTTACCAGGAACAGTTTTTTATGAAAACGTAAAATCAGAACTACAACACAAAGCAAACTGGTCAGATTCTGACGAGCTGGCATTGATGTTCCGCAATACCTATCAGCCGGCTTTTTATAAGCAGCTTCATCGCTATGTTCATAAAAGTTATCGCAGGCATATTGCTTTTGAAAATATTAAGAAGATCCTGTCTCATCCTTTCAAAGTAAATGGCCACATGATTAAAAAAGCCATCTCCTTTATTTACTACATGCCTTCGGAAATATTGAATAAATTCAAATTGAATCAGTTGGAAAAGAGCTCACCCCAACCCCTCTCATAAAGGACTACGGTGTGGACACATCTTTTGAATAACTAAATAGATTAACCACGATGATTGCTACACGGATGACACGGATAAATGCTGCTGGCGCAGCATACGATACCAGCTTTAATAGTGATCTGTAATTTTTTGTAACAAAAAATAAATCCGTCTTCATCCGTTTATCCGTCATCCGTGTATCTATCATGTTCAGAGGGGCTAGAACCTCTAAAAAAAACAGCGTTTAATATTTAAATCTTACTTATTCCATAATGAATACTGAGACTTCCATACAAAATGAAAAGGATGCTGCGTCGGCCTTTTCTGCCCAGGCCCCGGTTTTTGATGAGTTGTATGGAAACGATGGCATCGTTCGTTACAAACGTGAACGTGTACACGATCACGTACTGGGCCATTTAAAACAACATGCACATATCCTGGAATTGAACTCCGGTACGGGTGAAGATGCGATCTTTTTTGCTAAAACCGGCCATACAATTCATGCGACAGATATCTCGGAAGGCATGCAGGCACAACTAAAAAACAAGGTAGCAGCTGCGGGCCTTAGTTCAACAATTAGTTGCGAATTGTGTTCGTTCACCCAATTGAATGCTTTAAAAGATAAAGGGCCATATGATCTTATCTTTTCCAACTTTGCCGGGCTTAATTGCAGCAATGAACTCCCATCCATTCTTGATTCATTTGATAAGTTATTGAAACCGGGTGGCATGATCACACTTGTAATTTTGCCAAAGTTTTGCCTATGGGAATTGTTACTGATTTTTAAGGGCAAATTCAAAACAGCAACACGCCGTTTTTTCAGCAGCAAAGGAAGAAAAGCAAAAGTGAATGGCGTTCCTTTTATTTGCTGGTATCATTCACCCAAACCGATCATCCGCCAGTTGAAAGAAAAATATTCATTGCTTGGCCTCGAAGGGTTGTGTACCATTGTACCTCCATCATACATAGAAAATTTTTCTGAGAAATATCCCAGGCTTTTTTCATTCTTAGTTAAAAAAGAAAATAAGTTAAAAGCTAAATGGCCATGGAAATATATAGGAGACTATTATATTATTTCGTTTCGAAAAAAATGATCTATAGTGAAACTTCAGGGGGCTGCAATCAATCCGCATGTACAGCATCGGCGAAGACGGGTGGCGAAGAAGTACCGATGCCAGGAGCAGGCATATCTTTCCTGCTTTCATTTCTCATCATCTGGTATAAATAATCATATTTCTTCCAGGTATAATTGGCATTGATGCGTGCAGTAATAAATCCTGCCTGCCCATCTAAAAACCCGAGCCTAAAAATAAATGATTGTAAAAAATGGAAAGATGGCGAAACCATTCTAAAGAACGCCGGTGATTTTTTTCCATGATTCAGGTATTTGATCGCACACAAATAAGCGTAATTCATTTTCTTTTGTTCGTAATGTACCAGGTCACGGATGCCGTAATGAAGTATTGATTGTTTAAGTATTTTTTGTACACCGCTCTTTATAATTAATTTTTCATGCACGGGTTCATTGTTCCATTTGGTAAAACGTCTATTATAAAAACGAAACACACGTTCGTGTCCCAATGAGCCATGTTTTATTTGCTGGTTCCTGAAAAAATTAATTCTTCTGAAACCGTAGATATGATTTGTTTTTCCTGGATCAATGGCAGCAATGTCAACAGCAAGCTCATCTGTTATTCGTTCATCAGCATCCAGCGAAATGATCCAATCATTCACAGCAAGCGCTGCACCTTTGTTCCTGGCATTTCCATAACCGCTCCAGGCAATAGATCTTACTTTCGCACCATTCTTTTCCGCAAGAGCAACCGTATCATCTTCACTTCCTGAATCAACCACGATAATATCATTGCTTAGCTTCTTTGCAGATGTTATGCAGGCAACAATATTCTCAGCTTCGTTTTTTGTTATGATGACAACAGATATTTCAGACACAGGATGCTTTTAAAAGTTAGTCTTATTTTATGTTTCCCGCTGTTACAGGGAAACTATTTTCATAGCTATCAAAAATTTCTGCCAGCTTGTTTTCATAGCGCTTTATTAATTTCTGCTGAAAATTTACAGCACTTGGTTTAGCAAAATGTTTGGATGTGTCTAACGCCATGATAATTCCCCTGCTGTTTTTCTTTCTTCTCCGGGCTTTTTCTGCCCAGCTTTTCGCTGTTAATTTCATAAGGAAGTTGTCAAGCAGGTTACCAACGGCGTTGTTAAATATTTTTTCAATAACCCATTTGAGCCAATGAGTTTTAATTTCTTTGGCCGAAGAAACACGCATAAAATGATTTGGAAGTAATTGTTTCGTCCAGTCATTGGCGTTGTAAAATTTCTCAAATGGTTCACTGCCGTACAAAGGAAGCAGCGTCGCAATTTCTGTAGCCGTATAAATATTTTTTTCGACGATCTCTGGCTCGAGTTCATCAATAAAATAATTCATGCAGTACATATGTTGTTTATTGAAAAGAAAAGTACATTTTTTAAAGATGTGTAAAAAACTCCTGGCGATCCACAACCTGTTTTCAGCAGCAATGATGAAGAAATCTACATCCGCAGTTTCGTCTGCAAAATTCTTTGAAAGTGAACCTGAGATAGCTACTCCCCGAACATAAGGAAATTTCGAAAGCAGTTTTGCACCTGCATTAGCTTTCTTCAACAAAGCTTCAGCCCTTGCATTTCCCTTGAACCTCCTTTCTACAAGCAGGAAATTATTGGTAATGCTGTAAAATTCATTTAGTTTAAAAATAATTGATTCGTTCAAAAGAAAATCAATGGCAGTTTCGAAGTCCCGGTTCTCTGCAGGCTGCTGAAGAAAGATAAACAGTTCCCTTTTTTTTAAAGGATAATCAAACATATCGAAATATGCAAGCGTTGCCAATATGTCTTTCTTAATACACAATGCGCTGAGTTTATTAAACCTTTGATATTTTTTTAGATACTGCACGTTCATTAAAACGATCAATCAACGTCAATGGTTGCCTCCAATTTATTCTGCTTCTACCAATTGTTCTGCAACAAGCACTGGCGCCGTATAACGCTGGCCTTGTTTTGCCAGGTAACATTCCCTGAAAAAATGATCATATTGCCCAATGATCTTTTCCCAGGTATAATCTGTTTTTATCCTTGCATAATTATTTTGAATAAAATCCTGGTTGTATAGTTTACCATGCTGTTCAATGATCGCACATACTTCTTTTGCGTCACTGAAGTACAGGGCATTCTCATTGAGGATACTTTTGTTAAAGGCATTGGAGTGTGCTGCAATGAATGCGCCATCGGCCATCGCTTCGAGCAATGATGGATTGGTTCCCCCAACACTATGTCCATGAAAATAAACTGCAGAATATTTTACCATCCCTATGAGCCTGGTCTGATCGAATATTGCTCCCAGGAAAACGATTCTTGGATCATCCTTATACTTATTGACTAGCTGTTTACCAAAAGCATTCCCGGTGTTTCCAATAACGATGAATTGTTTTGTTGATTTGCTCATGTGAAATCCATCCAATAACATTTCAATATTATTTTCCGGTTCCATGCGTGCCATTAGTAAATAATATTCCTTTGGTTTAAGGTTGTATTCCAGCAGGCCGTTCATACCAACATCTTCAGTAAGGTCTGCACCATACGCAATATATTTAGAATTGATTTTATACTTCTCGTCGAGATAGGCTTTTATTACAGGCGAATCAGCAATATGATAATGACTACCGGAAACGGCCAGCTTTTCCGCATATTTTAAAAATTTCTTGACCGGGTTAGAATATTTTGCACGGTTCCATTCCAGGCCATCCATATTTGAAATGATAAGGCTTTTTTTAGGATACAATATTTTCCATACAGAGCTGCTTGTGTAACCCAGCATCAGGATAATATCAAAATTGCGCTTGCGTGCATCCGTGATACAATTAAGATCATAGATGAATTGCCCCGCTGTGCCCAACAAATATTCAGGATCAAAACAATGAATAATGGGTACCCCGTTCCAGGTTTTTTCCTGATGAGGATGTTTATGGGAATTGTAAACCATTACTTCATGCCCTTTCTTAATAAGTCCTATAGAAAGATGCTCAGCAACCTGCTCGAAGCCACCATATTGATTGGGTATTCCCCTTGTGCCAAGTATGCCGATTTTTAATCCCATATACATTTTTTCCCGTTCATACGCTGCTATGGCAGGGAAGGTTGCTTTTTGTTAGAAATAAAAGATAAGTATTTTTTTTGAAATCCCGTTTATTGACCGGTTGATGCAATATATCATGATTCCATTTTATTATCAAACATTTCTAAAACCCATTAAGCAGGCGTTTGTTGCAATCTCTTTTTTTGTGAAAATATAAAAAACGAAAAGAACAAGCTGTAGAAGAAAATACCTTTATTAACGACTAGTAAATTTTCAGAAAATGATACAACGGCTATTGATGCCAGAAAACAAAAAAGCAAAAGGTCCTTACTTCTGAAAGCAAGCCGGAAACCCCAAAATAATGTACTGACATAGATCAATAAACCCAGTATGCCGGAATTAATAAGGAAGCTGAGGTATTGGTTGTGTACATTCATGGCATTGAGGTAGGAAGAGTACATCTTTCTTTTAAAATATATTTCTTTTAATAAAGGGGTTTCTGTTCCGCTGCCATGACCCACAATGGGTGCGGCAAGAATAAGATCATAAGATGCTTCCCATCTTTGCAGGCGTGTATCATTTTTAAGAATATTGGACCTTTCTTCGAAATCGTTTTTTAGCTCGACTAAAAAACGTTCCCTCAAAAAACCGAATGAAGTGATCAATAATATCCCGGAAAAGCTAATAAGCATTGCCGTAAGGAAAACGAAAAGCCTTTTTTTCCCTTCCAGGATAAAGAAGGGAGCTATATTAATTACTACCAAAAAAGCAATGCACACGGCCCTGGACCCAAGTTGGAGCAACCCTGCACATAATATGAAAGTGCTGATGGTGAAACAAATCCGTTGCCAGCGGTTTATTTGGGAAAATAACAACTGTAATAAAAATACCAGCGACAGCATTACATACAATGAAAGATAGGTTGCGTGCAAATGTAAGGGTTCTGAAAAATTGTGATTGAGAAATGCTGCAGATGCAAGTGTTCTTATTGGAAGTTCATTGTGTATAATGACATGTATAGCATCAAAAAAAAGATAGGCAATAACAAAGGTACAACACATACTAAACCCAAGCATTAGCCGATAACGGTATTTAAAGAAATCAAAGGAGCTAATGCTGAAGAGTAAAGGAAATAAAAAGATGGCTAACTGCCTGGCAAGAATATCCCAGCCATTACTGCTTATCGAGTAGGTAGCTGAAATAGCCGTAATAAAAAAAACAGACTGAAGTATCAATGTTTTACTACTGAGTCCCTTTAATTCATCTTTCCTTAAATACAATAATGAATGCATGATAAAACCCAAAAATATGATCGTACTGTAGAAACGGTCGAAAGGAAGTGAAATAAGAAAGGCCAGCAGGTGGTAGTAAGCGATCTTATTTTTAAAACTGTCATCAACATGAAACAGCCCTGATATTTTTGTACCCGCAGTATCCATAGGATAATTGATTATGATGAAACAGGTTGTAGTAATTTATAAAACCTGGCGGCACTTTTTTCCCAGGAATATGTTCGTTCAATTTTTGCCGAAACTTCTTTGGTAAATGACGCTGTTACAGGGTTATCAATCATTGCCTGCAATTTATTTGCGAAATCTTCTTTATCATTCGGGTTGAATGTGTAAGGCTCAAAAAAATCGAAATCTTTCATTGCTGTAACATTTGAACAAAGAACGGGCGCACCACAAATGGCCGCTTCCAAAGGTGGAATGCCAAATCCTTCTCCTTTTGATGGATATACAAATAAAGAACAGGCAATGTAAAATGCTACCAGATCTTCCTGTGACATATTTCTTAGAAAATGGATATGCTTTTTTTGCTCTACACTTAATGAATTTACCACGCTGAACAATTCCGGAACTTCCATTGATTTATTGCCGATGAAAACCAGTGGAACATTTTTTTTATAAAGTTCAAGTTCAAGGTAAGTTTTGAGTAATAAGACATGATTTTTCCTTGGTTCGATCCTGCTCACATAAAGTATATAATTTTTTAGTTTGTATTTACTGCTTATTTTTTGCCGGGCCTGATCGCTTGAAAAATGCTTTGCAAAAGAATGGCTCACTGCATTGGGAATAACATGGATACTTGAGAGGGACGTTCCGTAATATTTTGCAATAGATTGCCGTGAATACTCTGACACCGTTGTTTTAACCTCTGCATGTAAAAAGAATCTCTTAAAGAATATATTTCGCAATTTAGAATACATGGCGGGAAAGTATTGGGGCATTTCCTTATACATCAGGTCATGCAACGTAACTATGTAGCTGCAATTTTTGATGGATCTTGGACTCACGTATTGAAAGTGCGCAAACTCAAAGCGGTGTTTTTTGATTAGTGCAGGAATATCAGAAAGCATCCTGCGAATACCAATATGTTTATAACGCAATATTTTTGTAGGGTCAAGACCTGGAAATGCAGCTGCCACCCTGCTGGTATTATAAGCACCCATATATACATCCACATCCGGGTGGTACCTTAAGATTGCAGTATACAATTCACGGATAAATGTTTGGGTTCCCTGTAGTTCTTTATCAAAACTATGAGCATCAACAAATATTTTTATTGTTTTGTTCATTCGCTACTTTGATGATCCAAATCTTGAATAAATATTAGCAATAAGGTTTTGTGGCAGGTAAGAAACGATCAATAGAAAGTGACCATGAAAGTCTAGAAAATTAATTCGTAATGCCTTCCTGATATTTTCCCTGGCTTTCCTGGGTTGATAATTGTTCCAAAGAAATTTTTTAGCAAGCAAATTATAGTATGCTACTTTTTTTGAGTTGGAACTATTTTGCAGGCGGATGAGTTTCAATAATTTTTCCCCTTCCTCCAGGTTAATGTCGCCGGTTTTTAATGCCTTTTCTTTTATGTTGTGAAAAGCGGCTGGCCGTTGCCGTTCGTCCATAGTAAATGAAGTTGGATTAAGCCGCACTTTCACAAGTGGCTCTGAAAGGTTGAACATCTTACCGCTGTTATGGATCTTTTGCCATAGCAAGTGATCCTCAAAACTATGTGCATGTACATTATAACCAATTGCCTTTACAATGTCTTTTTTATACATCACGGCACTATGAATAAAAGGACAAATATTATAAGGCATTGTACGTAACTCGTCATCCGTTAGATAGGGCGGGTGATAAGTAAAAATATAATTGCCGGATGCATCCATATAATCTACTGCAGCCCCGACAATAATATATTCCGGATTTGCTTTTAAAAATTCATATTGTTTTTCGAGCCTTTGAGGAAAACAAATATCATCGGCATCAAACCGGGCTATATATGTTCCACGGGCATGAGCAAGGCCGGTATTCAATGCCGCAGCTACACCTTTATTGTCCTGGTCTATTACTACAATTCTGTTATCATCAAATGAATTTATAATTGCAGCAGTACCATCTGTTGATCCATCATTGATAATTAAAAATTCATAATCAGAAAATGTTTGTGACAATACCGACTTTATTGCGTCGGCAATATAACCGGCAGCATTAAATACGGGCATCAACACAGTGATCTTAACTTCATTCATGCTGCGGTGTTTTAGCATGCTGTTTAATATCTATGAAGATCATTAATTCAAACAATACTACAATGGATAATTGCTCAAACCAATATTCAACAAAAAAAGCTGAAAGGAGTATAAAAAATAAGGCTATCCCATAAGTCATCTCTTTACGGCGTTTATAAAAGTAGCCCATATAGAAAAATAAAAAAGCGGCCAGCCCAATCAATCCATACTCTGATAACAGTTGTCCGTACACAGAAGCCGGGCTGTTCATAATAGAATGCGAAGCAGCGGGTTTTGTAAAAAAAGAAGTGTACACGGCAAAATGATTGGCAAAAAAATCGTTGTTAACGTAGATGTACTTTTCAGGATAACTTCCCACGATCTTTAAGCCGGTTGTTTTAAAAGCAAGTTTTGAAGAAAAATTTCCTGTGCCATTGCCGGTAATTATTTTTTGCGGATGTTGTTTTAAGAATGCTGCCAACTGGTAAAATGCAACAAGCTTCCCCGGGGCTCTTTCCGAATATTTATTCACCTGCACAAAAGGATCATTACTGCGGCTATACATAAAGGAAAGTAATTGTTTCTGAAACTCAGTAGTATCCTTTTTACTTTGAAATGGTTCAGAGTGAATACTCGGCATCAGGATCTCCGGCCTTTCTGCAAATGCGGCTGGTAATTCTTTTATGCCCTTCTGAATTTGCTCCTGTTCTTTAGCAAGCCTTTCCCTGTCAATACTATCCATATACAACTGGGCTGTTTTTTCTTTCTTTTCCTCAGCATTCAATATACTATCCGGCTTATCGGTAATCCGCACCTGCGTAACTATCGTTTTTACAACCGGCTTACCAGTTGAAAAATAGTCATTTAATTTTTCAAGTATATACCGGTCATTTTGGGGAGAAAACTTTGCAAGAAAAATGACAAGAAAAATGATGCATATGAACATAACACTTTTTTGGTCCTTATTGCTTTTGAAAACAAACAGGTAACAAAAAACAGTTACAAGAATAACATTGGTGAAGTTGCTTGCCGTTAAAAGCAATACCAGCATACAACCTATAACCATTAAATATTTTCTTTGGGCAAGAAAGTACACGACGCCGAAGGCATTGATGAGTGCATTTGCTGTAGATGTATCAAAAGACACACCTTTAATATAATCTCCCGTATTGATAAAATATTTCTGATAATTCCCCTGGTATAGAAATGGATTTTGAATTCCGATTTCAAAAAGGATCATGGTAAGATTGAGCAGTGAAAATACAATATTGATGATAAAAAAAAATAAAAGGGTATTGTGAAGAATATGAATTTCGGTTTTTTCTACAAAGTTTTTTACCTGCTGAATCGCAAGTATGCAAAGCGCCCAGAAAAAAATACCAGTAATTAACGACAGGGAATACTCTAAAGTAAAATAGCGGTATATGAGCCAGTTGGCAAACGCTATAATTATTACAGCCACGTAAAATAACGGAAGCCGGGAATGCCTAATCTTAAATCCAAATCGAAAATTTGGGTTTAAAATATATATCATGATCAATGCAGCAATTTTCACCAATAGTTTTACATCCAGGAACAACAAGAGGAACAGCAGTAATTTCCATTCAACTGCTTTCCAGTTTTGTTTTAAGAAAATTCCACTCAGCCTTCTGTTCATTCTTTTATCTACTGTTAATTATTAATTGTGTTTCAAAGCTGCGTCTAATCTACATATAAAGTGAAAGCTGAAGGGCTTCACTAAAAATCTGCCTTACTCTCCTTTATCGCAAGCCCGAGTAAAAATTTGGGAGAGGAATTAGTTAAGCTTTAAAAAAGGAATATCGTTCTAAAGGCCTTTCAGTAGACGCCCTTCTTATTGATACATGTTATGCAAAGCTTTCCAATCAGGTTGCCTGAATTGTTTAAACATAAAAATCCCGGTTATATATATCACGGCGGGTGTTGCAATCCTTATAACATCATTTGTAATGTACATATCTGTAATAAAGCAACTGAAAAAAGCAATGCCCGGCCAGATCAACAAACGTAAACGGCTTGTATTTTTCATCGAAAAACCGGTTGTACGCAAGTACAAAACCGATTGAACAAATATACTTAAAAACAATGCCAGTGCTGCTCCTTCATTTTGCCATTCAGGAATTAGAATGAGGCAAAGAATTACATTAACGATCAAAGAAGTCATCATGATAAAAAAAATTCGTTTCATTCTCCCGGTTGCAAAATTGATAGTCCACAAATAATTATTTAGATAGAGCAATGGCATGCTTGCAGCAAAGATCATTATCACATGGATATTGATGGCGCCATATTTTCCATCTGTAAAGAAATCGATCGCCGGTGTCCATGCCTGGTAGAGCATAAGCCCAATAAATGAGGCGATGATTATTTTCCATTCCAATAAAAAAGAAATATCAGGCACTGGCTGATTAGCCTCCGTTTTCCTGTTAAGCAAACGGGTAAATAATGGCAATAATACTGTTTGTATAATGAGTAAAGGCAACGTCGATACTTCAAAAACTTTTGAGGCAAAACTATATTCTGCCAGCTTACTGCTGGTTATGATCAGCCCGATCAGTATCCAGTCGAACCGCGACATGATGGCTGCAAATAATTCGATGCCTGCCTGGGGTAAAGAAACTTTTACCAGTTGTAAATGGCTCCTGCGATCAAACACTATTTTTTTAGGAAAGTGGTCTACTTTTTTTACAATAAGGATGCAAAGTAAAAGTTCAACAAGATCACCGGCAATAAAAATGATCATTACGTTGGTTAATGAAAGTTGATGGATCAATGCAAGCACAACGAGCCCGGTTCCCCTAACTACATTTGATCCGACAGACATATACAGCAACGCCTGGAATCTTTCAAGCCCTGTCACCATTTGCTTATAAGGTGTAGAGAAGAAAATCAGCAACTTGCCAAAACCAAGGAACAATAAAATGGCTTGTTGTGGAAATAGCCCGGGCAGCAAAAAATAATTCAGCAAAAGTAATCCATAAAAAAATATACCGGTAAGCAGTACATGAAATAGATATGCCGAAAATATGGATGATTTATCTGCCCCCGCTGAAATTTTTTGAACAATTACTTTATCAATACCAAAAGAAAGTATAGTAAATACGGTAAGCAATACGGCCAATGCCCAATTGATATCGCCGAACGTGTTTTTATCAAACCACTTTGAAAGTGCATAAAAAATCAACAAGCCAAACACCTGGTTAATCACCAGTTGCAGTGTATTCGCTGAAATATTACGTATAAACCTGTTTTGCATGATCCGCTGCAGTTGTGATAGCCAATGCATAATAATACGTATTTACGAATAAAAAAATAAAATTTAAGCCGTCTTGCCTGGCGGTTCATGCTAAAGAAAAAATATCTTTAGGCTGTGGCAACCCTTTAACCCGAATCAACGTTTACTTATTTCATAAAAAAAAGTTGTTCGCCGGGATTGTTTGCAAACCCCAATATGTAGGGATACATAGTGAGCAATCCAGCGAAAGATAATTTGCACTTTAACCTGATGAGTAGAAAAAAAATACTTCTTGCTACCGTAATTGTGCTGCTGTTGTTGGCGTCCGGCACAGGTTATTATTTTTACAACAAAGGCCCGGTTGATGTACAGGAAAGCAATTCAATAAAAACAAATGCTTCAGACCTTTATGAACTGTACCTTAAGGGCCTGCCCGCGGTTCAAAAAAATTATACCGGTAAAGTACTGCTGGTTTCCGGCGAAGTGTACACTATCTCCCTGAACCAGCAGAAAAAACAAATTCTGCTGCTTAAAACCAATGCTGACGGTGCTTATATCAATTGTACCATGGAAGAAAATACAGGAAACCTGCGGGCTCATCATACAATAAAAGTAAAAGGAATTTGCAGCGGTATCGGTGAAGGAGATGTAGATCTTGGTATAAAGGGAGACGTATATATAACGAGGTGTTATTTGGTGAAATAAAATCTTTGCCGGCCGGGGGATCAGATAAATTAAATTTAAGTTCAATGCAGATGACAAGACTCACAGTTACACGCCCAGGAATACATAAAAAATCATTGTTGTTCGGGCAAATTCTGGTTTATTCAATGGAAGGCTTTACAGTAGCGGATTCTAGCCCCTCTCCTTTGCACAGGGGTTGGCCTGCCTGCCGGTAGGCTGGGTGAGGTCATTCAGGCCTGATAAGGTTTTGATACTTTTAGTCGGACAGTAATGATAAAAAATTGAAAAATAATTTGTATAAAAATACACACACGATGAGACAAGTACTTAGTTTATTGTTGGGCGTTATGATCATTGGCTCCGTTTTAATTGGCTGCAAAAATGATAAGGCAGAATTATTATATCCACCCGATGTTTGTGATACAACAAATGTAACATACAGTGGTACGATACTACCCATCCTGCGGGATAACTGTTACAGGTGCCATGCAGGAAATCAAACGGTAGCACCTTTTCACCTGGATTCGTATGACGATGCAAGTACAGTTGCATTAAGCGGGCACATGTATGGTGCTATTACTCATTCAGCGGGGTTTTCCCCAATGCCAAAAAATTCAGAACAGCTAAGCGATTGTACCATTTCTAAAATAAAAAAATGGATTGACGCTGGTGCTCCAAACAATTAATGGATGAATTGCCGCTAAAATTTTAAACAATGAAACAATTATTATTACTTCCGTTCTTACTAACGTTGAGCCTTAGCCTTCTTGCACAAAATGTTTACACAAAGAACGCCAGTATTTCATTTTATTCAAAAACATCCCTGGAAAATATTGCGGCCGACAATGGACAGGTAATGAGTACCCTGGACCTACTAACGGGCCAACTCCAGTTCTCAGTTTTGATAAAAGCATTCCATTTCAAAAAAAGTTTGATGGAAGAACATTTCAACGAGAATTATATGGAGAGTGAAAAATTTCCAAAAGCCACATTTAAAGGAACGATCAAAGACTTCAAAATTGATCTCACAAAAGATGGAAGTTATCCCGTAAATGTTACAGGCGATATGACGATCCACGGTGTTACTAAAAACGTGAACCTGCCAGGAACAATCATTGTAAAAGCTGGAATTGTTACTGGTAATTCCAATTTTAAAATAAAACCAGCTGATTATAAAATCGTGATTCCTGCTGTTGTGAGAGGCAATATTGCTGAAACGATTGATATAACTCTTTCCTGTATCTACGACAAAAAAATGTAATCACGTTAATAAACTATCGAATGAAAAAAATTATACTAATTGCTGCTTTCAATTTTTTAATTGCTTCTTTATTATATGCACAGGAAGGCCAAAAGGATACAAGTGGCCTTATAAAAGACAGTACCGATCTCATGAGCCAACTAGAAAAAGATGCTCCACCTGCAACAGTTTACACACGGGCTACTTTTAAAACAACTAGGCTTATAAGTGGCCATTCCGTGGAGAATACCGGCAAAGGCGTATTGGATGTAAAGATTTCTCACAGGTTTGGCAACCTCAATGAAGGTGGCTATCAACTTTGGGGACTTGACAATGCAACGATGCGTTTTGGTTTTGATTATGGTATTACCGATTACATCTCAATTGGTGTAGGAAGAAGTACATTTCAAAAAACATATGATGGCTATGTAAAAATTAAACTGCTCAGGCAATCCAGGGGCAAACGGAACATGCCCGTAACGCTGAGTTATATTCCCACGATCGAGCTGAGAACATTAAAATTTGAAGATCCCAAAATAAGTGGCAAGGTATCAAACCGCATCTTCTATACCCATCAACTTCTTATTGGAAGAAAGTTCTCGGAAGGAACATCATTCCAGGTGATGCCCACCTTTATTCATCAAAACCTCGTGATGCTTGCAACCGATCCCAATAATATTTTTGCCCTGGGTGTTGGTGGCCGTCAAAAGATCAGCAGGCGTGTAAGCATCAACGCCGAATATTATCCAATAATCGGAAAAAGGCTTAGTGGAACAAAAGATGCACTGTCAATAGGCTTTGATATTGAAACTGGTGGCCACGTATTCCAGCTACATTTTACCAATGCTCCTGGCATGGCAGAACATTCATTCATTACGCAAACCACAGGAACCTGGGGCAAGGGCGACATATTGTTCGGCTTCAACATATCCAGGGTGTTTAATATTGGGGGAAGGAAGAAATAGTCCTAAAGGTTGATAAGTTAATAGGGTTGATAGAGTTGATAAAGGTTCGTCCTTGGGAACCTTATCAACCTTTTCAACTTTATCAACCAAAAGAGGGCCGCCAAATTTTGCATTGCGGCTTCCTTCCCATAACTTTGCACCGTAGCAGGTGCGGATTTGTTTATTGTTCAACCCCTGCTATGATCAGCAACAATTGAACTAATAAACGAAACGCATCTCCACAATACTCTTCTCCGGATTTGACAATCGTTTACCAGTTTATTTTATTTGTTGACCAGCGTTTAAGCTGAACTCAACATCGTTGTGTCACTCCCTTGTACGGCAAATCGCTATTGTACAAAATTCTACAATAAACATATTAATTACTATTAAACATTGGTATATGCCAGACATAAGGGAATCATTAAAAGAACGCATACTCATCATTGATGGCGCCATGGGCACCATGATACAACAATACAAATTACAGGAAAGCGATTACCGTGGCGAACGTTTTAAAGACTGGCACACAGACGTGAAAGGCAATAACGACTTGCTTAGTATTACACAACCGCATATCATTGAAGAAATACACGCAAAATACCTGGAAGCAGGCGCCGATATTATTGAAACCAATACATTCAGCAGCACTTCCATTGCGCAGGCTGATTATGACATGCAATCACTGGCATATGAATTAAATGTTGCATCGGCAAAATGTGCACGCAATGCTGCTGATAGGTTTACGGCAAAGAACCCTGATAAACCAAGATTTGTTGCAGGTGCTATCGGGCCATTGAATAAAACCTTGTCCTTGTCACCCGATGTAAATAATCCTGGCTACAGGGCCGTGACATTTGATGAAGTGGCAGCCGCATATACCGAACAAATAAAAGGACTTGTTGATGGCGGCGTTGACATTATATTAATAGAAACCATTTTTGATACATTGAATGCAAAGGCAGCCATCTATGCAACAAAGAATTATTTCAGGAAAAATAATCTTCCTGAATTACCAATCATGATCTCTGGTACTATCACAGATGCAAGCGGAAGAACATTGAGCGGGCAAACATTAGAAGCGTTCTACGTTTCCGTTATGCATGCAAACCCGGTCAGCATCGGGTTGAATTGTGCATTGGGTGCTGCAGAAATGCGTTCACACATTGAAGAGTTGAGTGATATCGCAGCTTGTTATACATCAGCCTATCCAAATGCAGGTTTGCCAAATGCTTTTGGTGAATATGATGAGCAACCTCATCAAACAGCTCATATCATCCAGGAGTGGGCCGCCAATGGCTGGCTCAACATTGTTGGTGGTTGTTGCGGCACCACACCTGATCATATAAAACATATTGCAGATGAAGTGGCGAAGTATAAACCGAGGGAGTTGCCAGTGATAGAAGAGGCGTTGGTTTAAACAATAGAATATGTTTTTAACCACAGAGGAACAGGAGGTTTTTCACAGAGGTTCACAGAGTTGTTTGTGTACTTTGTTTAAAACTTTTATAGATGGAAAATTTAAATACCCTTAGTGAAAAAATTTTAAAACATGCTTTTAAGGTCCATTCAGCGTTAGGTCCTGGTTTATTAGAATCAGCTTATAAAGAATGTTTGCATTATGAATTAACAAAAAATGGGATTTATACCGAAAAAGAGAAAGGACTGCCATTGTACTATGAAGAAGTAAAAATGGACACAGGATACAGGGTTGATCTGATCGTGGAAAATAAAATTATTTTGGAAATTAAATGTGTGGAATGTTTTAATGATGTACACACAGCCCAGGTATTAACCTACTTAAAACTTTCAGGTTGTAAGCTAGGATTATTACTCAACTTTAAAACATCAAGTTTAAGGTATGGTATAAAAAGAATTATTATTTAACTCTGTGAACCTCTGTGAAAGACCTCCTGTTCCTCTGTGGTTATAAAAAAATATTATGAGCGAAGCGAAGTATATAAAACCTTATTTACGATTAAGCGGCCTCGAACCCTTAACCGTTCGGCCCGACACCAATTTTGTAAACGTTGGTGAGCGTACAAACGTAACAGGTAGCAAGAAATTTGCACGCCTTATCCGTGATGGCCAGTACGAAGAAGCATTATCTGTTGCACGCCAGCAGGTAGAAAGCGGTGCACAGGTAATTGATGTGAATATGGATGATGCCATGCTGGAAGGTGTGGAAGCAATGAGGACCTTTTTAAACCTCGTACAGGCAGAACCCGATATTGCACGAATCCCCATCATGATCGACAGCAGTAAATTCGAGATCATTGAGGCAGGGCTCAAGTGTGTACAGGGAAAATGTATTGTGAATTCTATCTCCATGAAAGAAGGCGAAGCCAAATTCATAGAACAGGCGTTCATATGCAAGAGCTACGGTGCTTCTGTTATTGTGATGGCATTTGATGAAGTGGGGCAAGCCGATACCAGGCAACGTAAAGTTGAAATATGTCATCGTGCTTATAAAATTCTTACAGAGCAGGTTGGTTATGCTCCGCAGGATATCATTTTTGATCCAAACATATTTGCAATTGCAACCGGCATTGAAGAACACAATAACTATGCAGTTGATTTTATAGAAGCAACAAGGGAAATAAAGAAATTGATGCCGCTTACAAAAGTGAGTGGTGGCGTAAGCAATGTCTCTTTTTCTTTTCGCGGAAATGACCATGTACGTGAAGCGATCCACAGTGTGTTTCTTTATTATGCAATTGCAGCCGGTATGGATATGGGAATTGTGAACGCAGGCCAACTGGTTGTATATGATGAAATAGAACCACAGTTAAAAACGCTTTGTGAAGATGTGATCCTCAACAGGAATAATGATAATAATGAAGCCACTGAAAAACTCATCCAGTTTGCCGAAACAGTAAAATCAAAAGGAAAAGAACTTGTAAAAGATGAAAGCTGGAGAAACGATACTGTTGAAAAACGCATGTCGCACTCACTGGTGAATGGCATAACAGAATACATTGAACTGGATACTGAAGAAGCAAGACAAAAATATCCCAAGCCATTGGACGTGATCGAAGGACCGCTGATGGATGGAATGAATATTGTTGGCGACCTTTTTGGCGCAGGCAAAATGTTTTTACCACAGGTTGTAAAAAGTGCAAGGGTGATGAAGAAAGCTGTTGCTGTGCTTACGCCTTTTATCGAACAGGAAAAGGAAGATAAACGTTTGGCGCATATTGCCGCCGGAACAGTGAATGATGAATCAGGCGGTGCTGCGAAAATATTACTGGCTACCGTAAAAGGAGATGTACATGATATCGGTAAAAATATCGTTGGCGTTGTACTTGGTTGTAATGGTTATGATATCATTGACCTGGGCGTAATGGTTCCGGCAGATAAGATCTTATCTGAAGCAAAAAAACACAATGTAGATATCATTGGCCTTAGTGGCCTTATTACTCCGTCGCTGGATGAAATGGTACATATCGGCAGGGAAATGACCCGCCAGCAGATGGACCTCCCTTTGCTTATTGGCGGGGCTACTACAAGCCGCATGCATACCGCTGTTAAGATCGCACCGGAATATGGAAATGGTGTTGTACACGTGCTGGATGCCAGCCGTAGTGTAACCGTTGCCGGCAGTTTGTTAAACAAAGAATCGAAACCTGCTTTTCTAAAAGAAATAAAAGCAGAATACGATAAATTAAAAACAGATTTTGGAAATAAGAAATCTGCAAAGCAATTTTTATCATTTGAAGAAGCACAAAAGAATGCGGCTGTTATCAACTGGCCAGGCTATCAGCCGGTAACGCCAACATTTACAGGCACAAAAATTTTAGATAATTATGACCTCGGGGAGATCGCGGTGTTTATAGACTGGCAACCATTTTTTATTGCATGGGAAATGCATGGAAAATTCCCTGCAATTTTAACTGACGAGGTCATTGGCAAAGAGGCAACCAATCTTTATAATGATGCAAAGAAATTATTGAAACAGGTAATTGATGAAAAATGGCTAACTGCAAAAGGAACTGTTGGATTTTGGCCTGCAAATAAAGTTGCCGCCGATACGGTTGATTTGAAAACAGAAACCGGGGTTGTTAAATTAGAATTTCTGCGTCAGCAAATAAAGAAGGCGGAAGGGCAACCGAATTTATCGTTGGGTGATTTTATAAGCCCATCCCCACAAACCAATTCATTCATTGAAGATTCTACTAAAGCCCCTTCCCGAGGGGAAGGGGTAGAAGCCCCGGGTTATCAGTGGGCGGATCCTGTTACATATCCGTTATTGAAAGAGTATGCATTGCAGCATCGCAACACACCTACAAAAGCTGAAGAAATTCTTTGGGATCTATTAAAAACAAAACAATTAGAAGGTTATAAATTTAGAAGGCAGCATATAATTGGAAATTACATTGCCGATATCGTTTGTTTGGAAAAACGACTGGTTGTCGAGATTGATGGCCTTATACATCAACTACCCGAAAATAAAAAATCCGACGAAATAAGAACTCAATGGTTAAATAAAACCGGTTTCAAAGTCATTCGTTTTACAAACGAAGAAGTAATATCCAAAACAGAAGAGACACTCAACACAATTGCCAAAACATTAAAACAACAACCCAGTATAAAAGAAAGCAACAACCTAAGTTCCCCCTCCGGGGGTCAGGGGGCTGGGGCAGATTATTTAGGCGCTTTCAGCGTAACCATCCAGGGCATCGAACCCCACATCCAACGTTTCGAAAAGAACCTCGACGATTACAACAAAATAATTCTTCAGGCACTTGCTGATCGGTTGGCCGAGGCTTTTGCAGAATTATTGCACGCGAAAACACGTACGGAATATTGGGGTTATGTTGGTGATGAACATCTTAGCAATGAACAGATGATCAAAGAAGAATACCAGGGAATACGCCCCGCACCTGGTTACCCTGCATGTCCCGATCATACAGAGAAATATAAATTATTTGAGTTGCTGGGTGGCGAAGAAGCAACAGGTATTCATCTCACCGAATCACTTGCTATGTATCCTGCAGCATCTGTGTGTGGCTGGTACTTCGCAAATCCTGAGAGTAAATATTTTGGCGTTGGAAAAATTGGGCAAGACCAGCTCCAGGATTATGCAAAAAGAAAAAACATGAGTATTGAAGATGCAACAAGATGGTTAAGGCCAATACTTGACTAATCATCTCGCCTTCACAACCATTGTATTGGTCCATTCGTCGTGCCATGGCCTTATCTTAAATCCGCTTAAGATTTCAAAAGGAACAAGCCTGCAAAGCGAACGCAAAGTTGCATCTTTGAACGTTAACGGTTTTCCGTCATCTCTTATCGCTTTGCTACCTGTTATGATCTTTCCAAGCGTGTAGCCATTGAATAATTTTTCACAGGTGATGTAGTAAATTAAATAATTGAAAATTGCAAGTAGATAACCAAACAAAAATAATTTCGTCCTGTTTTCCAACAGGTCGTTAAAGTAGGTGGTTTGTGTTAACCCTATAAGAAGGCCAACTGCATAACCGGTTATATAAGAAAGCCCGTAGTTCATCAGCAGGTTATCAATAATAAAATTTAAGAAACGCTGGCCCGTGGATGCATATATAAATTCATCAACCAAAAGTTCTTCCTCGTTCAACAGGTTTGCAGAATTGGTTTCGCTGTGTTCTGTTTGATTATATTCCATCAGGTTGATTATTTTTACAATAATCTTTAAATATAATAAACTATGCGCATTATTTCATACAATGTAAACGGTATACGAGCTGCTATAAAAAAAGGATTTATTGAATGGCTTAAAACAGATCCTGCAGATATCATTTGCCTGCAGGAAACAAAAGCAGCAAATACCGATATAGATGTTAAACTCTTAGAAGATCTTGGATTTGAACATCACTGGTTTAGCGCACAAAAAAAAGGTTATAGCGGCGTTGCTGTTTTTACAAAAATTAAACCCGATAAAATTAAAATAGGCAGTGGTTTTGAAATGAGCGATTTCGAAGGCCGTGTAATAGAACTGCAGTTTGCTGATATCAAATTGATCAATGCATATTTCCCGTCTGGCACTTCCGGACAGGAAAGGCAATCATACAAGTACAAATGGCTTGATGAATTTAATGGCTACCTGGAAGCAGTAAAGAAAAAGAATCCAAAAATTATTTTGTGTGGTGATTATAATATTGCACATAAAGAAATAGATATACACGATCCGAAAGGAAATAAAAATTCCACCGGCTTTTTGCCTGAAGAACGTGCCTGGATGGAAAAATTTTTGGGTGATGGTTGGATTGATACGTTCCGGCATTTTCACGATGAACCTCACCGGTATACCTGGTGGAGCCAGCGTTTTCCAAGCCTGAGGCTTAATAACAAAGGTTGGCGCATTGATTATTTTACTGTGACAAAACCTTTAAAAAAACAATTGGTTGCCGCTGATATTTATGATGATGTAAAGCACAGTGATCATTGTCCAATATTCCTGGAAATAAAACAATAATGTGAATTAGCGCAGGTCTCTGACCTGTGCTATCTGAATGAACTAGCGCAGGTCTCCGACCTGTGCTATCCCCTTCACTGACCTGCGCTTTTTACTCTCTCCCCCTTCAATTTCTAAAATAATAAAATTTACAGTTAGTCCCGCAATACCACGTAACAGCTTAGCTTAAAAACCAACAACATTCATGTTTGGTTTTTAACAGATTATATAATCACATTAAAGATCGGTACTGTATCTTTCCATCAACCAATAAACGCTGCAATGGACGCATTGATAATTCTTGCACTGATCGTAATTATTTTTCTATTAGTAAGTATCCGGTCTTCCCAAAAAGAAAATGCAGAACGCAATCATAAAATTTTCCTGTCACTTAAAAAGGAAATCTTTGATCTAAAAAATCAAAATGTTGTTGTGCCACCTGCTAAAAAAGATGAACCATTAAAAGCAACGGATGAATCAGTTGTGCAATGGCGACCTTACAAAGCGCCGGAGCCAATGGAGAAAATTGAAAAAATAAATGACCCTGAAGAAAGAAAACAACAAGAAAAGAATGCTGAAGAAGTAAAAAGCATTCCTCCCCAGGCTGTGATAAGAGAACAAATGCAGGGGCAACAACATGAGAGCTGGTGGAACAAATGGCTACGGAACAATCCAGATCTTGAGAAGTTTATAGGTGAAAATTTAATCAATAAGATTGGTATTTCCGTACTTGTATTGGGTATTGCTTTCTTTGTAAAATATGCGATCGACCAGGAATGGATAAATGAAACAGGAAGGGTTTGTATAGGTATCGCCAGTGGCATTATCATGGTTGGAATTGCTCATCGGTTGCGCAATTCGTACAGATCCTTTAGTTCTGTAATGGCAGGTGGAGGTATTGCCGTTTTTTATTTTACCATCGCTTTTGCCTTTCATGAGTACAATTTTTTTTCTCAAACAACAGCATTTATTATAATGGTGCTGATCACTGCATTTGCAGTGGCACTGGCGGTATTGTACGATAAAATCGAGCTGGCGATCATTGCAGTCATCGGAGGATTTTTAGCTCCTTTTTTAGTAAGTAATGGAAGCAACAATTATGTTGCATTATTTACCTACCTGCTGATCTTAAATACAGGCCTTCTCATTATTGCCTATTTTAAAAAATGGCCATTGCTGCACGTACTGTCTTTCTTCTTCACGTTATTAATATATGGAGGATGGCTGATGAGGGAACTTTTAAATACTGACTCATATCTATTCCCACATAAAAATGCTTTGTTCTTTGCGGCGGCTTTTTATGCTATCTTTTTAACCACCGTTTTAATTCACAACCTCCGAACACAAAAACCGTTTAAGGCCTTTGATTTTTCATTCATGATTATGATCACAGGTAGCTTCTATGCAGAAGGTATGTTGATATTAGGGGAGTGGGGAGAAGGTATTTACCAGGGAATATTCAATATTTTGCTGGGAATGATCAATTTAATTATTGCCTGGTGCCTTTACAAAAAACAACGGGGTGATCGGAACCTAGTATACCTGCTTATTGGTTTAACGGTAACATTTATCTCGCTTGCGGCGCCAGTGCAACTGCATGGCCATTCAATCACTTTATTTTGGACAGCAGAGACGGTGTTACTATTCTGGCTCTATCAGCGAAGCAGTATCAACACATTCAAATACTTTTCAGTTATTGTATTAGTATTAATGCTTGTCAGTTTAATGATGGATTGGTCACTGGCAAATGAAAGAAACGGAGCGGGGTTGATGATCATTTTTAACAACTGGCAGGGCATTGTTACCAACGTTTTTGCTGTTGTGTCTTTAGGTTTATATGCATCGCTGTTACGCAAAACTGCTGACGAAGATTATATCCTGGAGATAAAAAATAGAAGAACCGCGGTTTTGATGGTCACCCTTTCCGCAATTATTTTATACCTGACATTCATATTCGGAGTGAACCTTTATTTTGTAACTGAAAAGAGTTACGATGTTCCAAATGCGTATCATCAATTGATTACTTATATTTTTATTGTTACAACGGTAGCGCTATTGCAACGAGCCACGGTTTCCCATAAACCTTTTGCTACTATTGTTTTACCATTCGCAGGTTTCTTGCTCTACCTGTACAGTACTGAACATGCAAATAATCTCATCGGCGGCTTTATTAAAAATGAAATTGCAACAATCCATGCAATGATGCATTGGCTTGCTGATGTCTGCCTTTTATATTTATTGTATCAACTTATCATGACCACAAAAAATAATATTGCAGTACTGGGAGAACGATTTGCCTGGGTAAACAGTATTTTATTGCTGATGTTTTTTTCTGTAGAATTTAAACTGCTTTATCTTTCTATGTTAGCCGGGCCGAAAAGTATAGATGATTTTACGGTTCAATATTTAAAAGCAGGCATTACGATTGTGTGGGCATTGTTCTCTTTTGTGCTTATGTGGCTTGGCATGAAATATAAATACAAAACACTTCGCATAATTTCATTGAGTATTTTTACTGCTGCATTGGTAAAACTATTTCTATTCGATATCAGGAATATTTCTGATGGAGGAAAGATTGCTGCATTTATAATGCTTGGTATCTTACTGCTGATTATTTCTTTCATGTACCAGCGATTAAAAAAAATAATCATCGATGATGAAAATAAAACGGTTTAAACTTTTATTGTTGCTTTTGTTGTTGCGTTTATTTGCATCGGGGCAAACGGCAGGCTTTCATTACCGGGGGGATTTAGATAGTATAAAAGAAACTGGTATTTACAGTATCGAATTAAGTCCAGAGATAAATGCACATTTAAAAACTGATTTCAGTGATTTCAGAATTATAAATGAGATGGGGAAATGGATTCCAAATTTTACCAGACATCCCAATAAAGAAGGAAGCGGCTATTATTGCGCCATAGATTTGAATATTATAAAATTGATAAGTTCAAAGAATAATACAACGTTAATTGTCGCAACTTATGAAAACAATATTTCTCATGTAATTCTTAATTTAAATAATACAGACGCGGAGAGATTCTGTAACATCACTGGTAGTGATGACCTTAGCAATTGGTTTGCTATTAGTGATAGCGTTGTAATCAGTCATCGTGAAAATTATCCAGGTAACGTTATTGCATATTTAAGAATTTTTTTTCCAGAAGTAAATTATAAATACTTAAAGTTTAATATTGATAACAAAGGAAAAGCTCCTTTAAATATTATCAGTATAATGAAAGATTCTTTAGTTCATATAGACAAATTTTCAAAAGAAAGATTGCCACAACCCAATTTTGAAAATCCAAATACCACTATTATTCAAAAAGACAGTGGTAAAAAATCTTATATCAAGATTATTCAACCTGAAGCTTTTCTAGTTGGTGGATTGGAGCTTGCTGTTACTGGCGCAAAATTTTACGAAAGAAATGTGAAAGTATACAAACCTCTTTCTGAAAATCATTCATTTGCAAATCCAGGGAATTGTATTGATTCTTTTAAACTTTCAAACAGTAATCCTTTACGTTTTAGTTTACATAACAGAATTGCAGTTCGGGAGTTTTATCTTTTGATAGAAAATAATGATAGCCCTCCTTTGAAAATAGAAACTGTAAAGACCGCTTCTCAGTACACTGTTGCTACTGCATGGCTTGAAAAAGGTCATCACTATTCAATCATAATGGATAACTCTATGGCATCTGAACCTGTATATGATTTTAAGGAGAAGAACATAATGATTGGTGAAGAATATACCATTTTAAAACATGGTCCAATAATGCCGATTGTACAAACACCTACAGCTAGTAATTCAAAAAAAAATAACACAATAATCTGGCTTTTCATCGCCATTGCAATTTTAGTTCTTGCGTTTTTCACCTACAAACTTATCACCGACATCAACAAACCAAAATCCTAATTTTGCAACCATGATCATATATAACGTAACAATAAAAACACACGAGTCTATTCACGAAGCATGGATACAATGGTTGAAAGAAGAGCATATTCCAGAAGTATTGGCAACACAATGCTTTACCAAAGCAAGTATTTTAAGATTGCTTGAAGTAGATGACAGCGATGGCCCCACATATGCCATTCAATATTTTGCAGAGAGCAAATCGGATTATAACCGATATATAGAGAATTTTGCAGCTGTGATGCGCAGCAAAAGTTTTGATAAATGGGGCGACCGGTTTATTGCATTTCGCTCTGTAATGGCTGTTGTGAACTAAGTACCTGAATAAATAAAAAACTATTTAAAATTGCATTTTTAAATTTATCATCCCCGCAAAGCCGCTCCGGCAGGGCATTTTAAGTTAGAAAGGCTGAAATATGCTGCCAGCAAGGGTTTCAGCGGCTCAGGCATTCTGCTGAACTTCATTGAAAAAAAGAGCACCTGGCTAAAATGCTGTCCGAATGCGGATTTGAGCGTTTTTTACTTTTTTATTTTCTTATAAAAAAGTTTTGTTGCAAGTAAAAAGCTTCTATATTTGTTGCTCTTAAAATTCTCAAAAACTTTATTATGAACAAAGCAGAATTGATTGCAAAGATTTCTGATGATGCAGGCATCACAAAGACCCAGGCGAATGCTTCCCTGGATTCTTTCATTGAAGCAGTTACAAAAACATTGAAAGCTGGTAGCAAAGTTACTTTAGTTGGATTTGGAACTTTTTCCGTTTCAAAAAGAGCAGCACGTAACGGCCGTAATCCTCAAACCGGAGCTGTAATTAAAATCAAAGCAAAAAAAGTTGCAAGGTTTAAAGCAGGTAAAGAATTATCAAGTAAAATGTAATTTGCTTTTTACGTATTAACAAGCAAGGCGCAACATGTCTTGCTTTTTTTGTTATAATTTTGATTAAATAAAAAAAATATAAATTATTATGGGACGTGGAGATATCAAAACCAAAAAAGGAAAAATTTTTGCCGGCAGCTTTGGAAAAACAAGGCCTGCTAAGGCTGGAAAATCCGTTGCTGCAGTTGCAGCTACTGTGAAGAAAGCAGCAGCCAAGAAAAAATAACCATTTGATGATTGTTGATTTGATGATTTGTTGATTTAATGTTTGTTGATGGATCTTCCATTACCAAATCATCAAATTATCAAATTATCAAATTTCCAAATCAAGGGGCCAACCTTTCTTTCTTCCAGCTATTTTCTTCAACTAAAGAATAACATATTCTGTCGTGAAGCCTTCCCGGCCTTCCCTGCCAGAATTCTATGCAGGTAGGCCTGATAATATAGCCTCCCCAATGAGGAGGGCGTGGAATAGCAGCACCTGCAAATCTTAATTTAAATGCTGCTTCGTTTTTTTCCAATAATTCTCTTGTAGCTATCACGTTGCTTTGTGGAGATGCCCATGCGCCAATCTTACTTTGCTCGGGCCTTGAATTGAAATAGGCATCACTTTCCTCTGCACTTACTTTGGCAGCCTGTCCTTCGATCCTCACCTGGCGCTCTAATTCTTTCCAGAAAAATACAAGGCTTACGCTTGGATTCTTTTTTATATCTGCAGATTTATGGCTTTCATAATTAGTATAAAAAATAAAACCATTTTCATCAAAGCCTTTTAATAACACGATCCGCGATGACGGTTTATTATTTTCTCCCACAGTTGAAAGGGTCATCGCATTTACCTCATCAATATTGCTGTCGGTTGCCTGGCTCCACCATTTACCGAATTGTTTTAAAGGATCATTGTCTGTATCAATTTCATTCAAGGTTTCTATTTTATAATCTTTCCTGATGTCGGCTATATTTTTCATGCTGTTCATTTCCACACGAAATTCTATTAATTAATGCACATAAAAAAGCACCCAGGTGAAAGTGGATGCATAATAAAAAGGCGATAATTATTTTTATGGCTTATTTGATCTTGTTTTGTCTCCAATATCTTTTTTCAAACTATCAAATCCATCCTTAATATTTTGCCCGGGTGTTCGGAAAAAATAGGCTGCCAGTACTATTCCTAAGGATGCCAGCAACGCAAGGTAAAATCCATAAGTGAATACACTTGAGGCTGCATCAAAAAAAGTAATGATCATTATTAATGCAGCCAGGCCACCAACTATGAGTGTCACCATCCACATTGTTTTATCGAGGTTGATCTTTTGATCACCCATAACCGACACGATTGCACAGGCGAGAAAACATACAAAAACGAGTATGCCCCTTCCATGCATTCCATTTACGTTTATAAAAAAAATATCAATCCATGGCAGGAACATAGCAATAATACCCGCAACTGAAGCAATAAGAATAAACTTTCTTTGCTTATTCATTGTTTGAAAATTCATAAAAGCAGTTTTAGTTTGGCGATTGGGCAATAAAATAAGCAAAGAATATGGCTTTTGCAAGCTTTACTTAGCAGGGGCATTTTTCAGTTCTTCTTCCAGCCTGAATTTTTCAACTTCTTCTTTTAAAAATCCATTTTCCAGGTCAGCAATTTCCAGCTTGCTTACCAATTCGGCTACCTGGGTTTTCAGCACGGCTAGTTCTTTATACATGGATGGTATTATCTCGATTTCATTGTTGATATCCGCAAGCGCAGCCTTAGAGCTGGCCAGTTCATCGCGTATATTGTACAGCTCCGTTTCCATTTGAATGGACTGTAACAATTCATTTTCCAATGACGCTTCACGCCTTGCAGCACCTTCCTGGTAATCCTGCTGGTTGCCAATATGGTCCTGCATTTGGTAAAATTCGTCGAGGTTAATATCAAGGCGGCTTTGCAATTCTACCGCATGTGCTGCTGTTCTTCTTAATATCTCCAACTCCTCCTCCCGAACCCTGATCATGTCATTCACATCCTGCAACTGTATTTGTAGCAGCTCATTTTCACTTTTTAATTGTTGCAACAGGTTGTCAGAAAGCATATTTAAAATCAGGTGTTTTTAAATGTAAGAATTAAATGAGTAAGTACGCTAAACTTTTTTAAATTTAGTACTCATTTGAGAAGGGTTGCGGGCAACGTAATTTACTCCCACGGTATCTAACCAAAGCATTCATGTCATAAATCCGTAAAACCAATTTTGTCTGAAGATGAATTAATAAAAGGATGTATCAGGGATGAGGCCTCCTGTCAAAAGGCGGTTTTCGACCGCTACGCCAGCCGTATGCTCGGTGTATGTCATCGTTATGCCCGCAATAGCGCAGACGCAGAAGACATTTTACAGGATGCGTTCATTAAAATCTTTAGTAAAATCAGCCAGTTCAAGTCGGAAGGTTCATTTGAAGGATGGATAAGAAGGATCGTTGTGAACACCGCCATAAAAAAATATTCCCTCAGCCGCTATAATAAAGAAATAACAGGCTATGAAGTAAGTGATCATTTGCAACCCAGTTCAGAGCCGGTGGCTTACAGTCACTTAACGGAAAAGGACCTGATGGGATTGATAAATAATCTTCCGGATGGATACCGGTTAATTTTCAACCTCTATGTTATTGAAGGTTATCAGCATGATGAAATTGCTGCAATGTTAGGTATCCAGGCTGGTACCAGCAGGAGCCAGTTGGTTAAGGCAAGAAGCATGCTTCAGAAACAAATTTTAGAATTACAAAAGGTAGCAGTATGATAAATAACTCTCCATTAGATGACCATATAAAAAAGCAATTCGGCAATTACAAGCCAGAAGTGCCTCCGCATATCTGGGAAAATATCATAGCCCGAAAAGAGCACAAGAAACCAGCTGGTTTTTTATTCAATCTCCGTGGCAAACGGTTTACCATTTTATTATTACTTTTTATTACAACAGGTGCAGGTGCTTTGATGGTTCATAATTTTTATAAAAATAACACAGATAATAACAGTTCAGCGAACCAATCAGTGGATACTAAAACAGTTACTAAAGATCAAAACAACATTTCAGGCGATATAAAAAGAAAAATAACATCAGGTACAAACACCCACGAAAATACAGCAACGAACAACCTGGCATCCGTGCCGGAAC